>PFLZ01000049.1:0-5355 GCA_002784795.1 Candidatus Magasanikbacteria bacterium CG_4_10_14_0_8_um_filter_42_12 | reverse complement strand
TTGGCATTTACGAAGTCCTCGAGGTAGACGAAGGTATCTCAGAACTCATAAACAATCGCGCGACCGCACCACAAATTCATGACTACGCGGTAAAACATGGTATGATCACCATGCTCCAAGATGGACTTGTCAAAGCAAAACAAGGCATGACAAGTATGGAAGAAGTATTGCGCGTAACGAGAGAATAAACAAACAAAAAATCTAGAAAACAAGAAAACGAAAAAACTAATTAGATTTTCTGTTCCATGAATCTATGGTATACTACAGGCGAAAACTACGCCTGTGTTATGTCTGAAAAAAAGAAACAACCCAGAGAGCTTTCTTCATTTGAAAAAAAAATGAATGATTGGGTTGCAAAGCATCTCACAAGAATTTCTTTTACCGAAAAAATGTTTTTTGTGGATCATTTGAGAATCATGATCCATGCAGGCTTGTCTCTCGTAGAAGCACTCGAAATTCTTGCAAAAGAAACAGGCAACAAAGCACTCAAAATGACAATTGCGGACATCACAAAAGATGTCAGTGGTGGAAAACAACTAAGCGATGTCCTCCAAAAACATCCAAAAGTCTTTCCAAGCATCTATGTGAAAATGATAGAAGCCGGTGAAGTAAGTGGCAAACTCGAAGAAGCTCTGACACAAATTGCCATCCAGATGAAAAAAACACACGATCTCACATCGAGTATTCGTGGTGCTATGATTTACCCTGCTGTTGTCATGACCGCAATGATCGGCATTGGATTTCTCATGACGACCGTTATTTTGCCAAAATTGTTAACTATTTTTGATGAATTTGGGAGTGAACTTCCTCTCCCTACTCGCATCTTGATTGTGATCACAAACTTCATGAGCAAACCGCTCAATCTAGTCCTGATGGGTGTGCTCACGATTTCTGGCATTGTCGGATTTATCTATTTGATAAAAAAATCCGTTCGTTTTCGCTCTGCAGTGCATACGGTGAACCTACACCTCCCGATCGTAGGAGGCGTCATCAAAAAAATAAATTTAGCACGCTTTTCATTAACCCTCTCATCTCTCATGAAAAGTGCTATTCCTATTGTCGAGGCTGTTACCATTACGGCAGATACGTGTAGCAATCTCAATTACCGCCTATCACTCATGAAAAGTTCAAAAGATTTGGAAAAAGGTGTTCCACTGTCAGAATCACTTCGCAATTATCCACACCTCTACTCTCCACTCGTCACAGAAATGATCATGGTAGGCGAACGTACAGGAGAAATTGACACACTGCTCACAGAACTAGCATCATTTTATAATGATGATGTCGACAAAACCATGAAAAATTTTACGACCATCATGGAGCCTGTTCTTATTGTTTTTCTTGGTCTCGGTGTTGGTGGCGTCGCAGTATCTGTTATTTTGCCAATGTATTCCCTTGTACAAAATTTTTAATATGTTATTTCATCCATATCCAAATGCGTTCGGACTTGATATTGGCGATTTGTCTATTAAGATTGTCCAGCTTGAAAATAAAACAGGGCACAAAAACACCCCATCCTTTCATCTCAAAACAGTACGACAAATTTCTCTTCCTCCCGGACTCATAGTCAACGGTGAAATTCAAGAACCGGAAAAAATTAGAAAATATATTCAACATCTTCTCCAAGGAAAAAAAGAATCAAAACCAATCGAAGGAAAATGGGTCGTAGCAACATTGCCTGAGATCCATAGCTTTATCAAAGTGATTCATCTAACAAAAGAATCAAAAGATGTTATCGACGATGACATCCTGCTCCAAGCAAAACAACACATTCCATTTGATGAAGAAAGTTATTATCTCGATTGGCAAATGTTGCCAGAGATAGATCCTGGTACCACACGCATCTTGATCGGCGCAGCGCCAAAATATATTGTTGATATGTACACATATCTTATCGAGAGTCTCGGACTTGGTATTCTTTCTCTCGAGATAGAAGCACTTGCAATAGCACGGTCGCTCATCACGTCTAGCAAACTGTATGAAGGAGAGGCACGTGCGATACTTGATGTAGGAGCGACGCAGAGCAGTCTCATTATGTATGACCATGAAACGATTCAATTT
Organism: Candidatus Magasanikbacteria bacterium CG_4_10_14_0_8_um_filter_42_12; assembly: GCA_002784795.1. GTDB lineage: Bacteria > Patescibacteriota > Patescibacteriia > Magasanikbacterales > UBA922 > UBA12086. Next base: position 3,294 of record PFLZ01000049.1, on the reverse strand, counting down.
AGTAAGACCCTCCCATTTTCAGGGGAACTGTTGACGACAGCCATCATGCAAAGTCTCAAAGTATCCCAAGAAGAAGCAGAGAAATTAAAGAAAACATACGGTGTCACATACACAAAAAAATATGGCAAAGCACTGGGTGTCATAAAAGAAAGTCTTGATATGTTCATAGAAACAATTGAACAATCCTTTCAATTTTATTATTCCCACTTTCCACATACCAACACCGTCACACATGTCACCATGTCTGGAGGCGCAACCAATACCCTTCATCTTGCTGAATTGCTTACCGAACGGCTCGGTGTCACATGTGCACCAGGAAAAGTATGGAAAAACCTTGGAAGCAAACCAGGGAACATTCCAAGTGAAACGGCTTCCCTTGGCCTGGCAACGGCGATTGGCCTTGCACTCAGGGCAGCAGAAAATCCTTTTCATGCACATGATATGATATAACATTGCTATGTATCCAATCAGACTCAATCTCATGTCCCAAAAAAAGCAGCAATACGCAAAGCGTATTATGACTATGGGCTTTATCAAAAATACGCTCGCAGTTATTTTCATTATGCTTTCGTGTTTTGCGATTTTTTCCATTATTTCACAGCTCTTTTTGCAAACTCAATTCGCCGATATCGCACTCCAAAGTCTTCGCACACATACATCCGTGGGTGAGATCAATGCACGTATTCAAAAAATAAATACGATCACAAAACAGGCATCAGCCATTCAGGATCAATATAGAGAGTGGTCATCACCTATCGTACTCATTGCCCAAACCATTCCAGCAGAAAACACTATTGCGCATATCGGTTTTGTGGGAAAAGACAATAGACTCGAGCTTGCAGGGTCATCCCCTTCACGAGAAGCATTCCTTACGCTAAAAGACAAACTGGAATCCCTCGATCAAATTGACAAAGTTACGATTCCACTCAGTGATCTTACAAAACAAGACAAAATCAACTTCACCCTTTCTATCCCGTTTACTTTCTGATGTATGTTGCATAAGTTAAGTCTGAAAAAACAATTTTATATTATCTCAGGTGGGCTCTTTATGGGTTCCCTCCTGCTTGGTATGTTTATCATTTACCCAACATTAAAAAAGATGTTTATGGTGAGTGATGATATCAAGCAAATCCAACAAGAGCTCGACGATCAATACAATGATACTCAGGCAATGCGCAGAACAATACGTGAACTAGACCCAGTGAGCAAAGAAGTGGAACAATATAAATCACTCGCTATGCCAAATGGTGACGAACTCACGATTATAGAAGAACTAGAATCTCTCGCAAAAAAGCACCACCTGAACCAGACGCTCGGTGCAACATTTAGTAATACGGCAGATCCTGTTGTAGGACTTCCGTACTATACTTTTTCTCTTGTCCTCAATGGATCATTTCAAGATATATTTTCATATATCAAAACATTAGAAGCCCAATCATACTACGTACTCATACCAGCTGTATCACTCCAACAATCAGGAGATGCAGGACATGCCACGCTCAAATTTGAGGCGCGCATTTATGCACGCCCTTCCGCAGTGTAACGTTTTTCCTATGCCAAAAAAAACAAAGAAGAAAACAAAACCGATTATATCTCCTCCCGCATCAGAGCCAGTAATATCTACTCCATCACCCGAACCTGTTCCTCAAACAAAAAATGCAAAGAAGAAACAACAACACACTGATACACATGCAGCGACAAAGCAACGTCAGGCATACTCACAAACAGTATATACTAGCCGATTTACCCATTTCCGTGTACTCCGTATAGCATCGTTCGGAGTAGGTATATGCATACTCATCATGCTTTCTTTTGGTCTTTGGAAGCTCTATAGAACCGTCTTTGATACCATCGCACAGACCGAAAATCTTTTTTTTGTACAACAAACAAAACGGACTGATATTATTAATTTTGCTACACTCGAAGAAGTCCGAGATGCTTGGCATGCAAAATATGATGAAATAGCAACATCAACACCACGAGCAATTTTTGGTGATGTAGCACCTGTGACACTTGACACAACAGATACAGAAGTGGAAGAATAGCCCTCTATGTATATATATGCCTTCCAACTCGGACGACAAAAAGACCTTTCGCATGAAGAAATAGCGGCAGTCTTCACACAAAAACACATACGCATTGCACACACACGCCTAGTAGGTGAGTTTCTTTTGCTTTCTGTAGAAACACCTATCGACGCAAAAGAGCTGATGCAACAACTCGGCGGGACAAAACTCATAGGAGAAAAACTCGATCCAAAAGGAAATGCTGAAGACACAGTATTTGCCTATTTACACGCACTACCTTCTGACCAAAAACTTCACTTTTCTCTGAGTGGTGGAACACATGCTTCAAAACTTGCAATCGCAGTGAAAAAAAAATTAAAAAAAATTGGTCGATCGGTAAGATACGTGGAAACAAAAAACACTGCGACTATTCTTCACAACAATTTGGTAGAAAAAGGATCACATCTGACGATCATAGATAATGTTGTGTATATTACTCGCGCAATTCAGCCATTCGAAGAAATGAGTGAACGAGATTATGGTCGCCCAAGTATTGATGACAAAAGTGGTATGCTCCCACCAAAACTTGCACGCATGATGATCAATCTTGCAATGCCAGAAAAAGAAAATACTTTACTCGATCCTTTTTGTGGATCTGGCACACTTCTTGGTGAAGCGATCTCTCTCGGTTTTGAGCATATCATAGGCAGTGATATATCAGACAGAGCAATAGATGATAGTAAAAAAAATATTGCTTGGCTGCGGGACAATTTCAAATATACGCTTTCACATGTACACATATTTGAAAGTGATATTCGTTCTCTTTCAGAAGATATGTTGCAACAGAAAGTTGATATCATTGCAACAGAACCATACATGGGCATACCACGAACAGGACACGAACAAAAAGTTTTTTTACAAAAACAAACAGAAGAATTGAAACAACTCTATATAGATGCCTTTCGGATTTTCAAAAAAATCATAAAACCTGATGGTTGTATCATTTTTGTCATACCACGATTTCGATACAAAGAAGAATGGATTACCGTCGATTGCCAACGTGACATCGAAAAACTTGGTTTTAGATTGACCCCCTACGAACAATCAGATATGCCACTTGTGTACGCGAGAGATGAACAGTTTGTTGCGAGAGAAATCTGGCGATGGGAACTTTCAAAATAACACGTGCGTCAATAATGAATTACCCCGCAGCAAGCTGACGGGGTCTCATCACTTACATAAGTAGTTTAAGCTGCTTTTCACGATGTATCTCTTGATACGTTTTTCC
>PFLZ01000009.1 GCA_002784795.1 Candidatus Magasanikbacteria bacterium CG_4_10_14_0_8_um_filter_42_12 | reverse complement strand
AATTTTGAAAGGAAAACCTAAATTCTAGCCGACCGTTTTGTCCATTAAGTCAAAAATTGAACTATTGTTTATTTGAAATTTTCATCTATCGAAGCCGTCTCACTTCTACAAGATCAGCCTCTGCTATGACAGCTTTCATTTCTTCGTCATCCCACTCTTGTTCCACAATAGATTTCTCTGGGTCCGTGAGAGTTATGGAAAAATGTTTTATGCCATGATGGTATTTTCCATCTTTTGGAAGTTTGTAGGAGTGGACGAGGTGTAGAGTCTTTCCCTCGAAAGATGTTACGAGCATGATGTGATCTGGATTCCCGATCTTTTTGCTTCCCACCGTGGTTATGAAATCACCTGCGGCTATATCTGAAAGGGAAATAACAGAAGAATTTTTGTCGTGCGCGAGTGTTTTGACATTGGTATTTTCTACGGGGCGAAGTTTTGTAAGTAATTTTCGAAGAGGGGAGGTCACGAGGGGAAAGGAGAGGATTGACTTCAGCTGTTTACCTTTTGTAGCGTTCATCTCAGCATCGAGGACATGGTAGACAAATCCAGAACAATCAATACCAAGATTATTGTCGACGAGAAAGGTTTTGATTGTTTCTGGATCGGTGGTACGGAGATCGATATGTTTTCGAAGGGCTAGAATAGTCGCTTCTTCTGCAATTTCTTCTGGAGAACCTTTTCCTATCAGTGCTCGAAGTGAGCCTCGGACTTTTTGACGTTTGTTATTTACATACGGACAAACAACGGTACTTTTTCCGAAGGTGAGTGTCTCGTATGCATGGATGACGTCTCGTGCTGGTTGTGAGAGAGTTGACATAAATAGAGTAGTTGCTTCTGTTTGAATTTATTACCATCCGTTCCATCTGCTGTGAAAGAAACAGCAGATGAAACAGATTCAAACGAATGTGAACAGATATGTTTACAGGATCTTTGCTATTTCCGATCCTTTTTGTGATAAAACATTGTGTTCTTGAATAAATGATTCTTTTGACTGAATACGTAAAAGTTCAACACCTATTTTTCGTTCATCATACTCAATGACGGTACAATCCAACGCTCGAATTTCTGATACTTTTTTTTCTGAAACAACGGTTATCTTTCCCGTCACGCGTTGCAAAATTTGCGCGCCATGTTCAACAGGAATGAGAGAAAATTCAGAAAGATCCTCTCCTAGGAGTGCTCGTAGATGCACTTCGAAAGTGGATAAAGAATGCTCCCTCCCTTTACTAAGGGGAGGGTTGGGGTAGGGTTGTCGGTCTACCACCATACCTGTTTGCAACCAACTTTCAAAGGTTGTCGATGCCGGTTGACGTGCATTGATTTCTATCAGATACACCATGCCTGTTTTTTCTTCCACAACAACATCAATACCAAACAATCCTTTCCAACCATCGTTTTTCATTTTTTCTCCAATCTCTGTTGCCATTGTCTGAATAGTTTCTTTTTGTGCATCCGAAAGCATAGTATGCGCAGCACCCCAGTCATTCCCGATAGTAGTAAACTGATTGTCGGTAAAAGGGGAGAGGCCAGTGATCTGGTAGCTCGGGCTACTGACGAGGACACCTCCTGCATGCACAACAGCATTGATGGTATACACTGGCCCATCGATAAACTGTGTCATCCGAACTGGTCGATCTGGAAATTTTTCTTTCACTTCTGCGAGGTCTTCTTCAGATGTAATAAGCATTGTGCCTTCGCCACTATGTGCATGATTGAACTGTACAATGTAGGGTCTTGTATCAAATGTAAGCTCTTTGCATGTCTTGATATCATGTGCTGGCAAAAATTTGGTCAGCTCGCCAAGCCATGCAATTTGAGAAATTTTTTCTTCTATCTTTCCTGCTAGTTCTGCTGAAGGATTGAGGAGATGTACTTCTTTTTCAGTGGCAATGCGTTCGATTGCTTTTGTATTTTTGAAGACGAGAATATTGGTTCTTTTTTCAATATCTGAGGCTGCCAAAAGCTCTTGTGTACTGAGTGTTTCATCACTCTCCACAAGTGTCACATCATAGCTGTGCACAGTATCTTTGGCAAAAGTGCTATTATTTGAGATAATAGCATAGTTGACAGTATTTTTTGGTACACCAAGTGCACGTTCGATATCTCGAGCGATATATGTCACCGATTGTGTTAGCGTACTCTTCATAGTGGATAGTATAGGCTATGTTGAGCATAATTTCAAGTGAGTGACGAAATGTTCTCATATTCAAATTTACTAATTAACTACACGTATGGGCCTGTTTGACATCGTTCTTCTTATCATCATTGCTGGATTTGCAATGTTTGGTATCTGGTTTGGGTTTATTCATACTCTCGGGTCGCTCCTGGGGACTGCTGTTGGTGCATTTGTGGCCACTCGTTACTATATGTGGCTCGCTACGTGGATAATCAACATTATAGGATGGAGTGAGCATACTGCGACCGTTATTGCATTTGCTGTCGTATTTTTGGTAGCAAATCGCATTATTGGATTTTTGTTCTGGCTGGTTGATAGATTTTTCAAGCCGCTCACCAATCTCCCATTCCTCGCATCAATCAATCGATTCCTCGGTTTGCTCCTGGGTGTATTTGAAGGAATGATTACACTTGGGCTTGTATTTTTCGTGATTCAGGCAAATCCAGTGAACGATAAGTTTATGACATGGGTAGATGAATCTGTTGTAGTGCCATATACACTTGGCGCTGCGAATGTCCTCATGCCACTGATTCCTGATGCTCTCAAAGAAGCGCAGGCGCAGGCACAAAAAATTATTGATTCGCTCCCACAGCAATAACATTGACTTTTGTATATTTTTTGTATATGATACATGTATAAATTGACTATGCTATGCGAAAAATAGATTTACAATCAGTTGTATGGAAAGAAGGAGATTCTTACATCTCTCAGTGTTTAGATGTTGATGTATCGAGTTTTGGAAAAACAAAAAAAGAAGCACTTGCTATGCTTGAGGATGCACTTTCTTTATACTTTCAAGACATGCCACTTCCAAAAAGCAAAGAACGTGTGAAAAATCCTCGTATTGCTTCTGTAACCCTGAGACATGCCTAAACCGTATCTGCTCAAGCTGGTGATTGCAGTCCTTGAGAGAAAGGGCTTTTCTTTTATTTCTCAGACTGGGAGTCATGCAAAATATCGAAAAGGTGGAAGACCAGCGCTGGTTGTTATTGTTCCGATCCACGGAAAGGAAATAAAATATGGAACGTTTCGTTCAATTCTGCGTCAATCCAGATTGAAAGAAGAAGATTTTCAATCATAGAAATAATTGTTCATGAAAAAAATTGTCGTCTATAGCACATTATTTTTTGGAATTACCATTTTTGCAATGCTCTCTGTTTGCTTTGCGTTTCTTTTTTCAAACAGCAATTACTTTATTCCATTCATATCACAGCACACCCCAAATGATGATTCTCAAAACATATTAACCACCGCGCCGTGGGACATTGCACTGTACGATTCTTTTTATGCTCGCGCTGATCGTTCGCCTGTGGAACTAATCGAAAAAGTAAAAGGTGGTATCGTTCCTCATCATTTGCTTGCTGGATATCTCGATGCACAGTTTTTTGAATCTTTAAAAAAGCAACGTCCGTCAACAATTGTACTGATTTCACCTGATCATTTTTCTCGCGGAAACAGTCCTGTATCGACTGCCTCAGCTACGTGGAAGACACCGTATGGAAAGGTATATGCCGATGTTTCTCTTGTGAGAATGATTGCTGCAACGAGTACGGTCACTCTCAGAGAGGATGTCTTGTCAGAAGAACATGGTATGTATGGAATTCTTCCGTTTATTGCAAAGTCTTTGCCAAATACGCACATAGTGCCACTGACATTGAAGGTAGATATGAGTGTGGAAGATATTCAGTCGCTGGCAGTATTGCTAAAAACTATCTTGCCAAAAGATGCCGTTATCGTCGGCTCTGTAGACTTTTCTCATTATCAAACATCGCCTGTGGCGACATTTCATGACGAGCGGACGACAAGCATCATCCGTTCATTTGACTATGACCGAGTAGGATCCATTGAAGTAGATTCACCTCCAAGCGTGCGACTTGTGATGGAATTGATGCGACTCTATGGCACGCAAAACATAGCACACGAAACATCACTCAATGCGGCTGACCTCGTCGGTAATCAGGATGCTGAGAATCTGACGAGTTATTATGTGCCGTACTTTGTGGCAGGGGAGGCGACGACCTCCTCAGACGTGTCTATGCTTTTCTTTGGTGATATGATGCTCGATAGGCAAGTCGCATCAAACATGGGGAACAAAGGACTTTCTGTGATTCTTGACATACTTGCAGGGCAAGAAGGAAGGTTTTTCCGTGGTATGGATATTGTGTCTGCAAATCTCGAAGGGACGCTTGTTCAGCATAGAATAGCAACAACAAAGGAAATTGCATTCCGATTTGATCCAAAGCTGGCACTACAGCTCCTTGACTACAATTTCAATCTTGTCACACTCGCAAACAATCATGCACTCGATATGGGGCATGCAGGATTCGTAGAGACAAAGCAGGTGCTCGGTAGTGTTGGTATTGATTACTATGGTGATGCCTATGCTGTCACCACCAGTTCTGTTTTTTATAAAGAAATAGATGGGAAGACCTTTGCGTTTATTGGATTCAACGATACCTTCAATTCACTGAGTGAAGAACAAGCGGTGACGTTGATACAAGAAGCAAAAGAAAAAAACGACGTCGTTATACTGAATATTCATTGGGGAGTAGAGTATAAAGAGTCATCACACCCACGGCAACAATATCTTGCACATCTTTTTATCGACAATGGCGTGGACATGATTATCGGACACCATCCACATGTGGTAGAAGAAATGGAAATCTACAAAAATCGCCCTATTTTTTATTCGCTTGGAAATTTTATCTTTGATCAATATTTTTCTGTACCAACACAACAATCGCTTGCTGTTGGTGCTGTTGTTCATGATGATGGTATCTCGCTCTACCTGTTCCCACTGAAAGGAGAGCACAGTGTGGTCAGGCAGATGAACACAGAAGAAAAGAGTGTATTTTTAGGGAAATTATTTGACAGAAGTAACCTCGGGCAATATACTTTCGACACAAAGAACCATCTCTTTATTCCTTTTTCAATATAATTTTATGGATACCAACATGCCAGGCATGGACCAAAACACGAGTCCACAGATGCCAAAAAAGAAGAAGTTCCCCCTCGGGATTGTTATTGCTATAGCCGCGAGCATATTTGCGGGTGCTGTGATAACACTGGCTATATTGGTATTTGTGTTTGGCATGCATATAAGTTTTTTGCCGTCGAATGTGTTTAATGCACCAGGAGTAGTAAAAGATGCATTAGAGGAAACTAATTTAGGGAATTTGTTAGATAATCAAGAAGTAGCAGAAGAAAGTTATGCCGTAGCTGATGTTTATGAAACAGGCGAAGATGCATTTGGGTCATTCTATCGTGCTGCAGAGAATGCTCCAAAAGACTATTCAGTCGCGTTTAAAGACGCACCAATTGTTGTGGACTGGTTGCCGCATGCGTCTGTTGTTTCAAAAACGAAAGCAGAAGAAATATATAAAGATATTTATCCAAAATATTTTCTCGATAAAGAAACACTCCAGGCAGAGGCAGAAAACATGTATGAAGATAGCACTAATATCTATGATTTTCATTTATATCAGGTAGGTACTATCGCATCACCAACATATATGTTTGGTACGCCAGTATATATTTTCTCATATCCCGTCGGGGGTATGGGCGTAGGTGTATGGGGTGATTATGTCATTTATGCAAAAAATATCCATGCATTCTTGGCATTAGATTCATCTGAAACATCTCGCATATGGGGATTCTCTACCGAAATTCTAGACATGAATAATTATATGAAAGGTGTGATTTCTTTCGATACTGGATTGACTTACCCTGATACTATTGATGTCCCACAGTCAGATGAAGTACTTATGAATACGGGGGCGTTAATAGAAGCAAATAGTAGTCCTTTTTCAAATTATAGTGCGCAAGAAAATGCAGGAGGTATTCTTAACTTAGCAACCGAAAATATCGTGAGAGGGTATCCAAAAGAAGCAATAGAATTCGTAGATCAAGAAAGTGGAAGAGACGTATATTATCTGGATGGAGCATACCAAGTCATGTTAGAAGATGGTTCAGTACAAACGTACGATGTCTTTCCACCAATCCTTACTCAACCTGAAGAGAAACCAAGAGGAACTCTTTATGATGTATTGGGGTATACAGCAAATGTAAGCTGGAACGACGGTTTTTCTGAGAGTGTGAATATGTATATGCTCGGAGGTGAACTGCGTGCCAGTGGATGCGGGGCAGGAATCAAGATTCATACAAATATAGTAGATGCTGCTCCTTGGTTTGTGGCGTCAGATCTTGCGCAAGTAGGAACGGCAGCAAATGGAGACGGAGTCTATGTAATGGCTCATCCTGAAGACGTACAAATCTATAAAGATTTATTTGATTTTGGTGGACAGGCTGCCTTTATGCAGGCGCATCCAGACATGGATTTTGCTGAATTTGAAAAAGTTTCAGAAGCAGAACGATATCAAGAATTTCTCGACAATGATCCAATCATTTTTTGGAAAGATCACAAAGACCGATGGCGCATGTACTTCAAATCTGAATATCAATCTCTCGCTGAATGTGGTAAGCCTGTCATCTATCTCTATCCTGAACAAGCAATGGATGTGAATGTGCAGGTTGCACCAAACGGTGGATTTACCTACACAGATCCTGTGTATCCTGAAAAAGGTTGGTTTGTTCATGCAACACCAAAAGGAGAACTGTACTCATATAATGAAAAAGCGAATTATCCATATTTATTCTGGGAAGGACATGCTGACGGATTTGGATTTTCTGACAACGGGTTTGTGTTCTCACGAAAGACGCTTGAGTCAGACATGATAGATTTGCTTGCAAAGACAGGATTGAACAAACAAGAGACAGCTGACTTCCTCGAGTTTTGGCTCCCAAAGATGGAAGAAAAACCATACGTATTCGTCACATTTGCAAATCAACGAGCATTCGAATCTGTGGCACCACTTACCGTCACACCACGACCAGACAGTGTGCTCCGTGTGTTCATGTCATTTGAACCACTCGATGCGTATAAAAAAGTGGAACCACTTGCACTCACTGGATTTGAACGAAAAGGATTTACGGTTGTTGAGTGGGGAGGAGTGTTG
>PFLZ01000041.1 GCA_002784795.1 Candidatus Magasanikbacteria bacterium CG_4_10_14_0_8_um_filter_42_12 | reverse complement strand
TACGGTTGTTATAGAGAACTGATACCCCGCCCCTCTGGGGCGGGGAGCTTCATTATATCTTACTGTCATCACTGAAATAAATTCAGCGCAAGCTCTGAACTTGATTCAGGATCTGTTTCACGAAGGACGTCCTCTATAGGAAAGATTCTGAATCAAGTTCAGAATGACAATACACATTCTTTTTTATACGTACTTTTTGAGATAGGCACCGGTGTGACTCTGTGTACTCTTGCGTGCAACTTCCTCCGGCGTCCCTGTGGCAACGAGTGATCCCCCTTTGTCTCCGCCCTCTGGACCAAGGTCGATAATCCAGTCCGCACATTTGATAAGATCGAGATTGTGTTCGATGATCATCACGGTATTTCCCTGGGAAACAAGTCGCTGAATCACCTCGATCAATTTTTTTACATCGTCATAATGCAGCCCGGTCGTCGGTTCATCGAGTAGATACAGTGTTTTTGTAGTATTCCGTTTTGCAAGCTCACGAGAAAGTTTGATACGTTGGGCTTCTCCACCTGACAGTGTGGTCGCTGATTGACCAAGAGTCAGATAATCCAGTCCCACTTCTTTGAGCATCTTGATTTTGTCATGAATCGGTGGAATATCTTGAAAAAAGTCTTCCGCATCCTCGACCGTCATATTCAGTACATCAGAAATATTCTTTCCCGCATAATGTACTTGCAATGTTTCTGCGTTAAATCGTTTACCATTGCACACATCACAGACAATTTCTACACTTGGCAAAAAGTGCATTTCAATATTAAGAACCCCTTTTCCTTCACAATTTTCACAGCGCCCACCAGGACGATTGAAACTAAATCTTCCTTTTTTGTACCCACGAATACGTGCTTCGGCTGTCATGGTGAACAGATCACGAATAGCATCATACGCCTTTGTATACGTTGCAGGATTACTGCGCGGTGTACGTCCGATTGGGTTTTGATCAATCTGAATAATTTTATCAATATACTCGATTCCCTTGATCGCTTTGTGGACACCGATACGCTTATCAACATGGTTGAGTTTGTTTGCCACAGCACGATAAATAATATCGTGCATCAGTGTCGACTTACCAGATCCAGAAACACCCGTCAGACAGACCATCCGACGAAGTGGCACTTCCACAGTTAGATTTTTAAGATTGTTCTCACTCGCTCCAGTAATTTTTAGCTTTGGCGTAGAGCTATCCACTTTCCGACGCGTTGTTGGCACATCAATTTTTTTCTCTCCACGAAGATACTGCCCAGTTAGAGACTTCTCTGCACTGCCGAGTGTTTTTACATTTGGAAATTCACTTTCTTTTGACGATGATAGTTTGGATTTCGACGTTTCTAGCAAGGTTTTTCGTGGCCCAGAATAGACAACATGACCCCCATGTTTTCCTGCACCTGGCCCAATATCTACGACCCAGTCACTGACAAGAATTGTATCTTCATCATGCTCCACAATAATAATGGTATTGCCAATATCACACAGATTTCGAAGCGTTGACACAAGCAAATCATTGTCTCGCTGATGAAGCCCAATCGTTGGTTCGTCGAGGACATAGAGCGCTCCAACTAACTGCTGTCCTACTTGCGAGGCAAGACGAATACGCTGCGCCTCCCCTCCCGAGAGGGTTCCTGCGGTTCTATTCAGTGTCAGATAATGAAGTCCTACATTGAACAAAAATTGTAGTCTATTGGTAATTTCATTGAGCGCCGCACTCGCAATATCCAGATCCCGTGAATTGAGCACATCAAACAATCCTTCGAAAAACAACTTACCCTCTTCGATCGTAAGCCCTGTTACCTCCCAAATGTTTTTATTATCAATTTTGACAGCCAGTGCATTTTCATTGAGACGTTTTCCTTCACAGACAGGACAGAGTTCTTCACTGAACAATTCTCGTGTTCCGAGACCAGTACATGCTGCACAATACCCGTACGGACTATTGAAACTAAACATGCGAGGTTCAATCTCTGGAAAACTATACCCATCGTTTGGACACGAATATTCTGTAGAAAACACTTGCTCGTCATCATCAGAGTAGATAACCGTGCATAACCCGTTAGACAGGTCAACAGCTGTTTCAACGGCTTCAGCAACTCGTGTATCGTCATCAGACGACGGACTACTGTCGACCTTTTTTTTGCTGTTGTCTGTAGTCTGTTGTCCGTAGTCTATTTTATCAACAACAATTTCAATTGTATGCTTATTATTTTTTGATAATTTTATTTGTTCACGGAGTGACTTCATCTTGCCATCCACACGTACCTCGAGAAATCCACTGTTGTACATATCATAGAGCATCTGGTAGTACTCCCCTTTACGACCTCGGACAACAGGAGAAAGAATCTTGATGATATTCTGATTTTCAAATAATTCTGATTTACGGATATCTGTCTTAGCAGTTTTTCGTATATTCGTATGTTTCGTAGTTCGTACTCTCTCAATAATGCGTTCGGTAATTTCATCCGTCGTCATCTTTTCAATCTTGGTATCACATACAGGACAATGTGGCTTCCCTACACGTGCATACAAGACACGCAGATAATCATATATCTCTGTAATCGTCGCTACCGTCGAACGTGGATTCGCACTATGCGCCTTCTGATCAATAGAAATAGCAGGAGACAATCCCAAGATCTCATCCACATCCGGCTTTGTCATGTTGCCAAGAAATTGGCGTGCGTATGCTGACAAACTCTCTATATACCGACGCTGCCCCTCTGCAAAAATTGTATCAAACGCAAGAGAAGACTTCCCTGATCCAGAGAGTCCGGTAAACACGATCATCTTGTTTCGTGGCAGTTCGAGAGAAATGTTTTTCAGATTGTGCTCTCGAGCACCACGAATGACTATTTTGTCTTGCATGTTGTTTAAGGTTGATAAAGTTTCTAATGTCGCTACTGTTTTTAAGGTATCATTAAAAACCTCAAAAAGCCCTTTGATGGGCTGAATATGGTGTCAGTAAAAAAGAACTACGCATAGTATACTACCACACCAACTTAGACAGTAGACATTAGTCTACAGCTCAAGTTGGTGTGGTAGTATACATTTCCTTCGTAAGAAGTCAATCCGTACATGGCGGACGAGAGTATCATTTCCCGCAAGGAAATTGATTTATGCACAGCTTATTTTAGCAAACCCTTGCAAATAATACAAAAATGGTATACGATTTTTTAGTTCTGGTACTACATATCAGAACCTGCGTCACGCTCGGCGATCCTTCAATGCGAAAGATCAAATACATATACTCTGTATGTCTTGATCTTTCGCTCGGAAGGTCGGTCCGAGCATGTCCGGGGGTTCCGGACAATCGTGAGAGGAAATCCGTCACAAGGAAGGTCTGACATGAGTGCGAAACACCTCGCCTGGGGCGTCTACATCTGGAGCAAGCTCCTTATTGGGGCGACGATCGTCCTCCTCGCAGGACATCACCACTTCACCGTCTGACGCACGACTCGTCCGACCCCCCGACATAATGTCGGGGGGCACGGACGAGCTGAAAAAAGACTTTTAAAACGCCTATACGGCGATTTTTTTATACAGAAAAGTTCTATGGGAAACAAAAGCAACCCATGGTTGAGTTGCTTTTGGCTGTCCCGATGGCTCTACCAGCGCCATCGGGGGAAAAGGATCACGCATACTCTACGAATCATTGATCCGCGCTTCGAACTTGTCCAGGGTATTGTCGAGTCCCTCGACCCCCGTCGCGATGAGCACAGCGCGAGTCATACCATGACCGTATGCCGTCACGAGGACAGCATCAAGAAGATCCAAATCCCTTATTCCTTGGAGAAGCCGGCACCACAGTTTGTGAGCTTGATCCCCGAGAGGACCGCCTTCGCTGTAGACCCTCGTGAATGCCAGACCGCAACGCGCTTGATCGATCATTTCCCACTCATTCATAGGACACCTCCATAAATAATGCTTATCATACATATCTGCTCGCGTCAATATAATATGCTATACTCTCTACACCTATTTTTGAATTAGAAATTAGAAATTCTGAATTCCCCACATGTACACCCTCTACATCCTCCGCTGCGCAGACAATTCACTCTACACCGGCATTGCAAAGGATCTCGAGAAACGTCTCGAGATGCATCGCGCTGGAACAGGGTCAAAATATGTTCGCACGAAATCCCCTTTTGAGGTAGTGTATACTGAAGGATGCAAAGATAGATCAAGTGCAACAAAACGAGAGATGGCCATAAAAAAAATGTCAAAATCAGAAAAAGAAAAACTTGTTAAAAAATAATATTTTTATATGATTTCATTATCTTTAAAAGATTTCGATATATTAAGTACGTGTGCAGCTTTTATCAATAGTGGATCTTTTATCTATATAACAATATTTGGGAGCATCACGATACTTACCGCCATCATTATTTTTCTTTTTTATACAATTACAAAAAAACGTATTTCTTTATTCATGAAATCGTTTATCGTCTTACTCGCTATAGTTGGTATATGTACTATTGTAAAATATGTTCCATTTGGTGAGGGAGAGACAGTGCATGGATGCGGTACACTGACAGATACCGGCATATACTACAAAGGAATAAAAGTAATGCCAACAGATCCTATTCCAGTGTACAGGACTGATGTATTATTGATAAAACACAAAGTAATATACTAATCATGACCATCGACAACGTCCGACAATCTCTCAAACATACGTTTGGTTTTGACTCCTTCCGCCCCATGCAGGAGGAGATTATTCAGGCTGTGATAGAAAAAAAAGACGTCCTCGTCCTCATGCCGACCGGTGGTGGAAAGTCGCTCTGTTATCAGCTACCAGCACTCGTCATGGAGGGGCTCACCGTCGTCGTGTCCCCTCTCATCGCACTGATGAAAGATCAGGTAGAAGGGTTGGTAGCAAATGGGATCAAAGCAGCCTTTCTGAATAGCTCACTAGAACTCGATGAACATCAAGATATAAAAGAACAGCTCGAGCGAGGTGACATCGATATTCTGTATGTATCGCCAGAAAAACTGATCACACCCAGTTTTCAATATTCACTCAAAAAATGGAATGTCCAACTCTTTGCCATCGACGAAGCACATTGTATCTCGCAGTGGGGCCATGATTTTCGTCCAGGATACACACAACTCCGCACACTGAAAGAATCATTTCCCGATATCCCAATCATCGCACTCACCGCAACAGCAGACAAAACAACGAGAAAAGATATCCTCGCTCAGCTAAAACTGAAAGATGCAAAAGTGTTTATTTCTTCGTTTGATAGACCAAATCTTGCATTGAATGTCCTGCCGGCAAAAAAGCGCATTGATCGAATTATTACGTTTGTCAAAAAACGCAAAAATGAATCCGGTATTATTTATTGTCTCAGTAGAAATCAGACAGAAAAAGTAGCGACAGCACTGATCCAGGAAGGATTGAATGCAGGATATTATCACGCAGGGATGCAATCGCATGAACGAGAAAAAGCGCAGGATGATTTTATTCATGGGCGCACAAACATTGTTGTCGCAACGGTTGCCTTTGGGATGGGCATCGACAAGAGCAATGTCCGCTATGTCATTCATCACAACTTGCCAAAAAATCTCGAAGGATATTATCAAGAAATTGGTCGCGCCGGACGCGATGGATTGCCAAGTGAGACACTGCTTTTTTATTCTCTCGCTGATGTCGTCCTCTTGAAAAGATTTGCCACAGAATCAGGACAGCCCCACCTCCAACTGGCAAAACTGGACCGCATGAAACAATTTGCCGATGCGCTGATCTGTCGACGACGTATTTTGCTCTCGTATTTTGGAGAAGAAGTGACGAGCGATTGCAACAATTGCGATGTCTGTGAAAATCCGCCAGAACTGATCGACGGCACAGAACTTGCACAGATCGCACTGTCCGGCATAGCACGCACAGATCAAGATGTCGCGATCGGCATGTTGATAGATATTCTTCGTGGATCTGCAAAACAAGATCTCATGAATCATGGCTACAACACGATAAAAACCTACGGCGCAGGCAATCATATTTCTCCTGAAGATTGGCAAGAGTATCTGCTCCAGATGCTGAATGTGGGTCTCATAGATGTTGCCTACGATCAACACCATGCATTGAAGATTACAGCCGCCGGCGCGCGCGTACTGAAAGGCGAAGAAAAAGTTCGATTTGTCTCTCTCGCATATATCGAAGAACGAGCCGTGAGTGCTAGTAGCAAAGAAAGTAAAACTAGTTCAAAACGAAAGGACGCCGAGGAAGTATTATTCGACATGCTTCGCGACCTTCGATTTTCTTTGGCAAAAAAAGCAAACATTCCGCCATATCATGTCTTCACGGACAAGACGCTCGACGAGATGGCACGTGACATGCCAACAAATGAAGAAAAGATGAAAAAGGTTTCCGGTGTCGGTGACAAAAAATTTGCCAGCTATGGAAAACTCTTTATCGACGAAATTACCAAATTTATTCAAGAAAAAGATAAGGCAGGAGAAAAAATCCAAGGCACGACGCAAGATATCACCTATGCCTATTACCGTCAGGGCATGCCAGTCGGCATCATAGCAAAAGAGCGCAATCTCAAATCTATGACGATCTACGGCCATCTCGCAGATCTCTATGAAAAAGGATATGATATCAATATCCACGATTTCATTGATAAACGGGATTTAAAAAAAATCTGCGAGAATCTCAAAGAAAAAGGCGTCCCACAAAAATTGAAATCTCTTCACGAGCGATTCAACGGCACGTTTGACTACGACAAGCTCCGCCTTGCGGTTGCGTATTATCGTAGGGAGAATATGAAGCAGGGAGTGATAGAATATAAGTAATATTACATATAACTTTTAACATATGGACACGGAAACACCCTAAGAAGTACGCATTGAAGCAGCACTCATGGAAATGAGAGAGTCTGAACGTTGGAATCAAGATGTACCAGGCATCAAAGGTTGGACTTTGGGTGACATGATTGAAGAAATGGTTCGCCACGATATATTTGATCCCGAAAGAGATACACTTGAAAGTTTGTATGAAGAATTTGAAAGAAAACATCAAAATAATCTTAAAAAAACAGGATCCACATCCGTAGCACGTAGGCTCCACAGCCCTGACGGGACTATGGAGCCAGCAAAGGTAAATTGTAAATAAATATGTCTTATTTAATAAAAAGCAATTTCATTGGAAATTTCAAGAATGGTGACAACATTGCCTATAATTTGAAAGTTCTTGATGTTTTGT
>PFLZ01000066.1 GCA_002784795.1 Candidatus Magasanikbacteria bacterium CG_4_10_14_0_8_um_filter_42_12 | reverse complement strand
TTTTAGAATTTTCTTTATTAACTTTTCGCTTATTTTAGCGTACTTAATGGTCATATACTAGCATTATACCATATTCTGCTAGGCAAGACCCTATTATTTTATTATATAATCTAAGTATACATACTTGACATTACCCGCACAAGGAGTAGAATATAACTACCCTAGCAATGAAGCAGTGTGGCAACTGTGGAGCTGGTACAAATCGAACGAGCGTCTTCGCAATGTGCGGAGGAACTCGGGTGGAACCGTCCTTCGCCTCCGCAAGCTTCGGCTTCGGACGGCAAGCCTCGTGCTCATAAGGACCCCGAGACAGTGAAATATGCTGTCTTTTTTTATTATAAAAAGCAGAAAGCTTCCTCCCCTAGCAGGGGAGGTAAGGAGGGGGCTTTAGCACGGAATACATTGGTAGCTCATGCAGACCCCCTCTAACCTGCCTGCCTGCCGGCAGGCTCCCCCTGATAGGGGGAGAATATCCAACCTAATACCTAAAACCTAACACTCTAACACCTAAACACTATGTCACTAGACTCACTCGACCCAATCGTCTCCTTTGCAAAACAGCGAGGATTCATCTTCCCTTCGTCCGAAATCTACGGCGGGCTTTCTTCATGCTACGACTACGGACCTCTTGGGATGATGCTAAAGGACAATGTAAAAAAATCATGGTGGCAACGAATGGTGCAGGCTCGCAATGAGGTAGAAGGCGTCCAGGCGTCTATCCTCATGCATCCAGAGATTTGGAAGGCGAGTGGACATGTGGATGGATTTACGGATCCGCTGGTAGATTGCAAAAGCTGTCACAAGCGATTTCGTGCAGATCACCTGCTCGAAGCAAAAGGTATCAAACCAGATTTTCGACCAGGGTCATGGCTCGATGCAAAGATTCCTTGTCCAGAATGTGGGGGAGAGCTGACGGATGTCCGGAAGTTTAACCTGATGTTCAAAACACAGATGGGTGTGATAGAAGGAGAAGGAAATGATATTTATCTTCCACCAGAAACAGCGCAGGGAACGTATGTGAACTTTCTCAACGTCCAACAATCTATGCGAAAGAAGATTCCATTTGGTATTGCCCAGATTGGAAAGGCATTTCGAAATGAAATTACACCAGGACACTTCACCTACCGCACACGAGAATTTGAACAGATGGAATTGCAATATTTTGTTCATCCCGATGATGCGGCAAAGCAATTTGATGTGTGGAAAAAAATAAAAGAAGATTGGTATCTGTCTCTGGGCATGAAAAAAGAGAATATTCAATTCCGTCCGCACGATGAAGATGAACTTGCTCACTACGCAAAGGCTGCGCTTGACATTGAATACAACTACCCTGGTATGGGATTCAAAGAACTTGGTGGGCTCCACAACCGTGGCAATTGGGATTTGTCTCGACACCAAGAATTCAGTGGACAAAAGCATGAATATTTTGATCAGGAAACAGGGGAGCGCTATATTCCACATGTGATAGAAAATACCGATGGTGCGGATCGCGCAACGCTCGCATTCCTCATCGATGCGTACGAAGAAGTAGAGGCACGCAGTGGGGAAGACGGAAAGCATGAAAAAGAAATGGTCTTGCGATTGCACAAAGATCTCGCACCTATCAAGGTCGCTATCTTGCCATTGTCAAAAAAAGAACCACTCCAAAAACTCTCACAAGAAATTCAATCAAAACTCTGGTATACTTATCAGACACAGTACGATGAAACAGGAAGTATTGGAAAGCGCTACCGACGACAAGATGAAATCGGGACGCCATACTGTGTCACCGTCGACTTCGACTCACTCGAAGATAAGAAAGTCACTGTTCGTGATCGCGATACGATGGAGCAGGAGCGTGTGGCTATTGAAGAATTGAAAGCGTGGGTAGACGAAAAATTTCAGAAATAGTTTTTTTCAATAGAACACAGATACCCATGATTTCCAGGATAATCCAGGATATATTTTCGTATAATCCTGGTGAATCTTGGTAATCTGGGAAATCAGTGTTTTATCTATTAAGCAATTTTAATTCGCATATATGCCAGATCAATATACCGAAGTAACAAAAAAGAGTTGGGGCTCTCGCCTTGGTGGATCAATTGGTGGAATCTTTTTTGGGATTCTGCTGTTCTTTGCTTCCTTTGCTGTCCTCTTTTGGAACGAAGGTCGTGTTGGTATTTCTGAAACTGCAAAAGACGCGGTGCCAATGGATGCAACGGTCTTGCAACAAAACGCACCAAAAGGACAACTGGTGGCAGCATCAGGGCCACTGACAACTGACGACAAGATTAGCGATGGACAATTTTTGAAATCAGGAAGCTATCTCAGTGTGCGTCGCACTGTCGAGATGTATGGGTGGGTAGAAGAAAGCAATAGCTCGACAGAGACAAAACTTGGCGGTTCACAAGAAACAAAGACGACATATACCTATACAAAAAAATGGGTAGACAGTGTGCCAAATTCTTCAAATTTCAAAGTAGCAGAAGGACATAGCAATCCTGCAAAAAAATATGAGAGTGTGGCAAATACAGCACCAACAGCAAAGGTGGGTGTGTATAGCGTTGATCCAAATAGACTCAGCATGCCAGGATCAGAAGCACTTGCATTGGTTTCTGATGGGGTAAATCTTCCTGTGGATGGTGAAATCGTAAATGGGAAATATATCTATGTAGGAGGATTTTCTATGGATGATCCGATTGTTGGAGATGTTCGCATTTCATACAATGTGATTCCTTCTGGCAACACCGTGACTGCCTTTGGAAAACTTGATAGTGACAAAATCACCCCATTTGTAAACAAGGATGGTCAGACACTCTACGAAGCGCGTATGACAGGATTTGAAGAATCTGTCGTAGCCATGGAAAAGGAACACGCACGATCATTGTGGATCTGGCGCGTTGTTGGATTTATGATGATGTGGATTGGGCTTAGTATGGTCCTCGCGCCTCTCTCTGTTCTGCTCGATGTCCTTCCATTCCTCGGATCACTCAGTCGTGGTGCGGTCAGTCTCGCAACTGGTCTTATCTCTTTTGTCTTGTCTGTTGTGACCATCCTCGTGAGTATGATTTTTCATAATGTTGAGGCACTGGTGGTATCCGTCATCGTTGCTGCAGGTGTAGTCTTCTATCTCTTCAAAAAAAGAGGACAGAAGAAGCCATCGACAACAAACGTTTAGACTATGTTAGAACAATATATTCTCCCAAATAAAGCGCGCGTCTACTTGCTCCCGCAAGAAAACGCGTTGTCAACGACCACTCTGATCATGTATCCGGTGGGGTCTCGGTATGAACCAGAAAAACTTTCTGGTGTGTCGCATTATATTGAACACATGATGTTCAAGGGGACGAAGAAACGAAAAAATGCGCAGATCCTGACACGAGAAATCGATCGACTTGGTGCCGAATACAATGCCTTTACCAGCAAAGAATATACTGGCTATTACATCAAGGCAGGAGCTGCATATACAAAGACTGCGCTCGATATTTTGTCCGATATGCTGTTCAATTCTGTGTATGATGCAAAAGAAATGGAAAAAGAAAAAGGACCCGTGTGCGAAGAATTGCGTATGTACAAAGACAATCCAATCATGAATATTGATAATCTTTTTGAAGAATTACTCTATGATGGTTGTGCGCTTGGGCGTGATATTGGTGGTACCCCTACACATGTCATGAGTTACAAGCGAGCAGATGTCTTGAAATTTCGTGATCGCTTTTATGGGCCAAATAACATGCATATTTTTCTTGCTGGTCATATTGGCGAGGAAGTCCGTGAGTGGATAAAGAGTATGTATGGCACACAAAAAAATAGTGGGACACCATCACGAGTATTTGATCCTGGAACACTTGGTGCTAGTACCGCATCAAAGCGGATTCGTGTTGAGCATAAAAAAACTGATCAAGCGCAACTCATGCTTGGGTTTCCTGCATTCAAATATGCTGATGAACAAAATACCGCGTTTCGCGTGCTGATGGGAATTTTGGGTGGATCTATGAGTTCCCGACTCTTTACCGAAATTCGTGAAAAGCGAGGACTCGCGTATACCGTTGTTGCGTCTACGGAAACATACCGTGACGTAGGCTATGGTTACGTGCGCGCAGGTGTCGAGCCAAAAAATATCAATAAAACAATTGCCGTTGTCAAAAAAGAACTTGAAAAGCTTGTCACAAAAGGAGTTACAAAACGTGAACTTGCCGATGCGAAAACACATATTCGTGGAGCGATGGAACTCTCTCTTGAAGATTCTAGTACGGTTGCAAATTGGTATGCAAAGCAGGCACTTTTTGCCAATGAGATATTGACACCAGAGGAAAAACTTGCCAAGGTAGATGCGGTAACCGCTGAGGACATTAAAAAAATTGCCAAAAAAGTATTTGATTGGAAAAAAGTACGTATTGCTATTATTGGAGATGTTGAAACAACGGATGTTCGGTATTAGGTGCAGTGAGAGCGTTAGAGTATTAGAGTTTTAGAGAATTAGAAAGTTCCCCACCTTACGAAGGAGGGGGCAGGGGAGGTTACACAGAAGCAAGAACGTTGCTAGTCCGCAACCCCACCCTAACCCTCCCCTTAGTAAAGGGAGGGAACGTGCTTCATCGTTTTACCTAGTGCATTATATGAACAGTTCAAAAAAACCCTGGGATCTCATTACGAAAGAAGAACGGCAGTATGCTGTTGATAAGATCATCACGTTTTTTTCTGAGGAGCGAGACGAAGAAATAGGCGTTATTGCAGCAGAAGAAGTGCTTGATATGTTTTTGGAACTGCTCGGACCACAGTTGCACAATGCTGCTCTGACAGAAGCAAAGGATTGGTTTAAAGAAAAAATGGTAAATATGGAGTTTGATTTTGATCTTCTCAAAAAGTAATGACACTTTTCTCATTCCTAAAACCTATAAGCTAACACCTACGTATATGACTCATATATTTGCCAACTGGAAGATGTATCTCAATTTTTCTGAATCCATGATACTCGCAAATCAACTTGCGACTGAATCATATGATACAGAAAAAATACACCTTGGCATATTTCCTTCCTCACTCGCATTTACAGAAGTTGAAAAGCTGTACAGAGATACAGAGGTAGCTGTCGGAGCACAAAATGTTGCCTGGACGCCAAAAGGTGCATATACCGGAGCAGTCTCTGCACATATGTTTCGTAATGCTGGTGCTACCTATGCACTCGTCGGGCATTCAGAGAGACGACATGTCTTTGGTGAGACAAATGAAGATGTAAAGAAAAAATTTGATGCATGCCTCGATGCTGGTCTGATCCCAATACTGTGTATAGGAGAAACAAAGGAAGATCTTGAAGCTGGAAAGCGAGAATATCGGCTAAAAAAACAGCTGATGAGCGTGCTCGAAGGCGTGTCAAAAGATGCAACGTTTTTTGTGGCGTATGAACCTGTGTGGGCAATAGGGACAGGGGAGGCGTGTGATCATCTCCAGGCTGCAGAGATACATGATAGTATCAAAAAAGAATTGAACACATATACAGTTCAACCAATTCCTGTGTTGTACGGGGGTAGTGTCAATCATGAAAATGTGGTATTCTATCTTCCACACCAAAGTATCGATGGCTTTCTCATTGGAAGCGCATCTGCTGACCGTGATCATCTTATTTCACTCTTGAATGCTGTCGTAGCAGCATAGACTATGTTTAGCATTATTCCTCTTTTTCTCATTCTCCTTTCTCTCGGTGTTATCGTGGTAATTGTGGCTCGAAAATATCCTGAGCTCACTATTTTGGACCTCGATACTATTTCGGAACGAAAAGAAAAACAAAAAAAAAAGGAAATATTTTCTCGCAAAGCAAGCCAGCGTTCAAAAGAACAACAGGCTCGTATGAAAGATGTCTTGGCACCTGTTGGAAAGATGTGGGCAGGTATTCAGGCATCGTTTCAAAAGTATGTAAAAAAATTGAAAGACGAAGTGGAAGAAAAAAAACAACAGGTGTCATTATCTCGACCAGCACGTCAGCATCGTTCACATGGTGAGTCAGCTGATGCTACCCCTCATGTTTTTCAACCAATAGAAAGCGCATCGAAAGATGAAACAATTGATGACATGTTGAAAAAAGGAATGCGAGCCCTCGAGCAGGGAAATGCACAAACAGCAGAAGCTGCATTCATTCGCGCGATAGAAGCAGACAAAAAAGATGCACGTGCATACGAAGGACTTGGTGATGTGTATCAGAGTCAAGAACAACTCTCTGAAGCAGAAGAAACCTATCTGTTTGCTCATAAACTTGCGCCAGAATCGGTGAGTATCATAGAAAAGCTTGCAAAGCTTTCTTTGGGGAAGGAAGAATGGAATACCGCCATTCAATATTACGAGCAAGCAGTCATTATAGAAGACACCAATGCGACCTTTTTTGCTACCCTTGCGGAGCTGTTTCTAAAGGCAGGGCAACCGGATGCTGCGTACGAGGCCGTCTCTCAAGCGGTGGATCTCCTGCCCAAAAATATCCACTATCTTGACATGCTCACAGAAATCAGTATAATGGTCGGAGACAAAAGTCGCGCAGAAGAAGGTGCCCAAGCTATCCGAATGATAGACCCAGAGCATCCACGTCTCGCAGCGTTCAAAGAGCGTATTGCAGATATGGAAGATCAAAACGAAGCCAAAGGGGAAAAATAACACATGCCAACTTAGCTCCCGCCCGCAATGCCTGAGCAAGCTCGGCATGCGATGGCGGGCGGGCAGCTGGTAGTACAATTATGTAAGGAGGATATGTACTATACGTACGTGTTGAAAAGTTACAAAGATGGAAATTTCTACGTTGGGTATAGTGCGGATTTAAAAAGAAGATTGAAGGAACATACTGAAGGCTTGGTAGAAGCAACAAGATCAAGAAGGCCATTTGAACTTGTGTATTACGAAGCCTGCAGAAGTAAAGAAAAAGCATTGAAGAGAGAAAAATACTTTAAGACAGGTTTCGGAAGACGATTTTTACAAGATCGTATATAAATATGCCAACTTAGCTCCCGCCCGCAACGCCTGAGCAAGCTCGGCTTGCAATGGCGGGCGGGCAGCTGGTAGAGCAATGGTTTTGCCCCGCCTGAAAGGACGGGGTCCCGTCCAGTGAAACTGGCGGGATAAACCATCGGTCACGGAGGAATAATATGTATTATGTGTATATCTTACAAAGTACTGTTACAGACAGGTACTATGTGGGACATACACAGGATATCCAAAATCGCTTAGATAGGCACAATAAGAAACGTGTTCGATCTACGAAATCTGGGGTTCCATGGAAACTTGTGTATACAGAATTGTTTAATACAAAATCAGACGC
>PFLZ01000107.1 GCA_002784795.1 Candidatus Magasanikbacteria bacterium CG_4_10_14_0_8_um_filter_42_12 | reverse complement strand
GGGTTTTGCTTTCTTGGAGGGAAGCGGATGAACAGACGAAGTTTTCTGAAGATTCTGGGGGGGTACCCTCCTCATAAGCACAGGAGTGATCTGTACCGGGTGCACGTACATCGGACGGCTCGGACAGACGCTGGGCGAGGTGCTCAGTGAGAATGGGTTCAAGATCGTCTCCTACACCTCCGGCTGGCAGAGCAGCAGGCTCGGGGGGAATCCCAAGATTTGCATCCCGGCAGGGAGTGATGCAAGCTTCATGGATAGGGATCAGCATGTCTACCCGATCGTCAACTGGAACGGTGAGACACCAAAACATGCGCCCTGGGATGACGTCCTGGAGGATGGTGACAGCGTCAGTATCTCCTGGGTCACCTACGATCCGACGAAGAACGCGGACGACGCTCTTCGAAGTCGTAAGTTTGCTTCCTAATCTTCCGGTCTGAACATCTGAGGCAGTGGCCGACAAGGCGCGTTCTCACGCGACTTGCTCGGCCACTGCTGTCAAGAAGATACCCTATGAAAGGTGTTTTTTTTGTTGTATGATGGAGATGTGCATTTTCTAATGCCACAGTTGCCACAAGAGCAATATACTCCCTCAGAGATATCCTTATCCCGAATGAATCGGGACGGGATGACAGTCAGCTTCAGGTCTAAAGACCTGAGCTACATGTTATTCTATTATGCTCATCGATACTCACTGTCATATCCAATTCAAAGCATTTTACGATGATGTTGAAGACGTTATTTCACGTTGCCATGAAAAAGATATGATTCTCAATCTTGTGGGAACACAGGCTGAAACAAGTAAAAAAGCAGTCGAGTGGGCAGAAAAGTATGATTGGATGTATGCTACCGTTGGATTGCATCCTATTCAGGAATATAAAACGTACGTGGAAGAAGAAGCTGATACATTCATTACTCGCGGAGAACAATTTGATTACGACTATTATAAAAAGCTTGCACTCCATCAAAAAACTATTGCGATAGGGGAGACAGGGCTTGATAGATTTCATATTCCAAAAAATATCGATCCTGAGATTGTCATGACTAAACAAAAAGAAACATTTTTGCAACATGCGAGACTTGCCCGTGAAGTCAATAAACCAATGAGTATTCACATTCGTGATGCTCATGAAGATATGATGCCCTTATTGTCACAGGTGAAAGAAAATAGTGGTGTGATTCATTGCTACACAGGAAACTGGGAGTATGCCCAAGAATATCTAAAAGCAGGATTTTTTCTTGGATTTACTGGTGTCATCACGTACCCCCCAAAGAAAACCGATCCAAAACCTCAGGAGTGGCTCAATGAAGTCGTAGAAAAAGTGCCTCTTGATCGTATGGTCGTGGAGACTGATTCTCCATATCTTGCGCCGCACGTTGTCCGTGGACAACGAAATGAACCGTGGCGAGTTGAGGAAGTTGTGAAGAGAATTGCCAGTGTGAGAGTATTGTCAATGGAAGAATTGGAAGCGCAGCTTGAAAAAAATTCTCATGCGTTGTTCCCAAATATGATATAACAGTGACATATTGCTTCATTTTTTTTCTGTACGTAGCCAAAAAATAAAAATCTATATTGACGAATTCGTTTTTTTTGTGTATACTCTTTGATTTTTCAAAATTTAGCTTAAATTAGCCAAATTTGTCCACATTCAAAACAAAAAAAAGATTGACAATACATTTATTTCCCCATATACTATGCTCGCTCTAAAAAAAACGTTGATATGGATATAGAAATCAGAAAACAACAACTCTCTCACAAAGCATTTATTATGATGTTGCATATTTTGTGGGTGGTTGGGATTCCAGCAGCTGGTGTTTTTTTTGCGGGTAGATGGCTCGATACGACGTATGCGATGAGACCGTATGGATCTGTCATAGCATCTATTGTGTCCCTTGTGATCTCTTGGACATTGTTGATCTATATGTACAAAAGAATTAGC
Source organism: Candidatus Magasanikbacteria bacterium CG_4_10_14_0_8_um_filter_42_12 (assembly GCA_002784795.1). Classification (GTDB taxonomy): domain Bacteria; phylum Patescibacteriota; class Patescibacteriia; order Magasanikbacterales; family UBA922; genus UBA12086. The sequence continues at coordinate 878 of PFLZ01000107.1, read as the reverse complement.
AATGAATATCGATTGCTGAAAGAAGAAGAACAAAAACAACAGGAGCAAAAGCGACAAGAACGAAAAGATAAAAAAGTGAATCAATAAATATGTCAGCACTGCGCGTACCATTTGAAGAAGCAAGCTCAATACAACCCGAAACGGTATTTACTGTGTTTGGTTTGTCAATTACCAATGCAATGCTTCTTGGCACTATCGTCACTATATTATTGGCAGTGTTGTGTATATACACGTCACGCAGATTGCGGTTGAAGCCATCTCGATTTCAGCTGATTATCGAGCGACTCACGTTTTCATTCCACTCGTTGACTAGAAATATTCTTGGAACCGAAGCTGCCGCAGATGCAATGCTCCCGCTCATCGGAACTCTCTTTCTTTTTTTTGGGATAAGTAATATTATTGCTCTTATCCCTGGACTGGGTTCGTTTACATATAATGGAGTTGCACTGTTTCGTACGCCGACAAATGATTTTAACATGACGTTTAGTGTGGCACTCGCTATGATTGTACTAACACATGTTGCGAGTTTGCGAACATTTGGTGTATTTGGACACTTGGGAAAATTCTTCAAGTTCAAAGAAGTATACCTTGGATTCAAGCAAGGGTTTGGTCCAGGGATGTTGTCCATTGTTGATTTTATTATAGGACTCCTTGATATTGTTTCAGAACTTGCAAAAGTCTTTTCGCTTTCATTGCGTTTGTTTGGGAATATGTTTGCGGGAGAAATTTTGGCTGCGGTATTGCTGGGAGCATTTGCTATTGCCGTCCCAACGATATGGCTCGGTATGAATCTGTTTGTAGGTATATTGCAAGCGATGGTATTCGGAGCACTTACGGCAGCATATTATGGATTGGCTATACAAAAAACAGAAGAAACA
>PFLZ01000069.1:5005-7294 GCA_002784795.1 Candidatus Magasanikbacteria bacterium CG_4_10_14_0_8_um_filter_42_12 | reverse complement strand
ATTTACATTGTGGCTTTTGTGTATATACTTACTCATGGATCTATTGTATCACGCCCCAGAGGGGCGGGGAATTAGACCCAGGAGAGATTAAAAAATACGGACGTATAATCTTCAAATCTTTTTTTGCTTTAGCAAAAAGTAATCTTTCAATCTTTCTATGCACCATGGTACAATACTTTTATATGGAAAACAAACATCTACAAGAAGAAAAAAGTTGGGGAGTGAAAACAGATGATGGTACGGAAATTTGGGATGCACCGCCTGTGTTTACAGGTGAATTTGTTTCATGGAAAGATAGGTTGAAGCTTATTTTTTATCCAAAAAAGTTTGTGTTGTATCGAGCGATTGCAAAAGATATACAGAAAAAAAATATCGGCGATCTTCGTGATCCGTACCGCATTCTTGACGTCGGTTCTGGGACAGGGGCTGCGGTTATAGATTTGAAAAAATTGTTTGGTCGGCATGTGGAAGTCGTTGGTGCTGACGTCATGAGATTGCAAAATGATCTCGCACGAGAGAATGTAAAAAAGTACGGTGTGCATGCGGAGATTGTAGACTATGAAACAGTGCTCCCATTTATTGACAATACATTTGATGCCGTCTATACCTCAGACGTGCTTGGTCATGTACCAGATGTGGATGCGTGGCTGCATGAGTTGCATCGTGTGCTTGTTTCTGGCGGCTTGCTTGCCATGTTTTCAGAATCAAAACTTGGGAAGCATGCCTGGATTCGAAAGTATCTTATGAAAAGGGGAATGAATACCGATCCGCATGCCGAATTTCATATATCACTCTATAGCAAAGATGCATTGAAAGAAAAAATTGATGACGCAGGATTTGATATTTCTACAATGCTCAGTACGGTCTGGTTCAAGTTTCTTCTTCATCCAGATGAAATGTATGTGGCATTGCAATCATCAAAAAAGTTTTTCATCCTCCGCACGCTGAACAAGTGGCTGTATTTCTTAAAGAAAAAAACGTATCCATTTTCTACAGCAGCGGCAGAATTGTATTCACTTCTAGAGTTGCTAACACTTGGGCGATTTGTTGAGTCACAGGGATATGTTGTATTAGCTCGTAAGCAGAGTAAGCAATAAGCAGAATAGGCAGAACGGGTACATTCGCTCTTCATAGCCCAGGGCTTGCCAAAAGTATGTTTTTTCTATACCATTACATCTAGAATAAACACTAATAAACAAATTTCCTAATTACCTAATCAACGACATTATGAACCTTTGGCATGACGTTCCACTTGGAGAAAAGATCCCAGAAGAAATGAATGTTATTATTGAGATTCCACGTGGATCACTCAATAAATACGAAATTGATAAAGAAACAGGTCTCATAGCCCTTGACCGTGTGTCACATACGGCACAGCCATTTCCATTTGACTATGGTTTTGCACCGCAAACACTGTGGGATGATGGAGATGCACTCGATGTGATTGTTATGACAACAGAACCACTGCATCCTGGCATTCTCGTACGTGTTCGTCCGGTAGGCCTTATGAAGATGATTGATAGTGGAGAGAGTGATGATAAGATTATTGCTGTCCCAGTAGACGATCCACGATGGGCAGAAGTCAGGACAATCGATGATGTGAACAAGCATACGCTGAAGACCATGAAGCACTTTTACGAAAACTATAAAACGTTGCAGAATAAAGAAGTCTTGATCAATGGCTTTGAAGGATTGGATCAGGCTGCTGCTGCTGTAACGAGATCAAGCGAGATGTATAAAGAAAAATACGCAAAGTAGTATTCTACAAAAAAACAAAAAACGATCCCGTTTCTATCGGGATCGTTTTTTGTTTGAGAGGGGAGTCGACCAACACACGCGAGATGTGTCGGTCGACTCAGATGGAGCTGGTTCGCATCTTATTCACGACGGTAAAAGCGAAGTCTGTCATCTTCTACACGAATCCATTTCCAAAGTCCGAGATCATGATTTGGTTTGGTGTCGTGGAACACGCACAGTTGCCCATGCTCGTTCTCATCGAATCGCCAATTTTCCAATTCTCTGATCCCGTGAAAAGGGCTGTCGGGTTGAAAGAACACCTGCGTGTCCTCCGAGGTTTTGCCTTCCCATGGTCGGGAGGGCGGAGGTCTGGCCATTGCGTCCTCCTATTACAATGGGTTGATATCGTTAGTATACACAACATAAAAAAAGAAGCTAGTCTATGTGTGTTAATAATGTATTATTTCTTCCTTTTACTCTCGAGCGATTCAAGAACAAAAGGAGGAACAGGCAAGACGCTTTTTTGAAGTATTGTGCGGACATGTCTGTCCC
>PFLZ01000069.1:0-4992 GCA_002784795.1 Candidatus Magasanikbacteria bacterium CG_4_10_14_0_8_um_filter_42_12 | reverse complement strand
ATGGTGAGGGCTAGTGTCAGGCTTCGGCGTCGACCGGGTCCTTGCCGCATGCCAATGTGCGTTCGTCGGTGATGTCGGCGTGCTTGATGCTGAACTTGCCGACCTTGAAGATCTTCGCCATGATGTAGGTCAAGGGGAACGCTCCGAAGGAGAGCAACGCTCCCATCTTTAGCGCGTCCAGATCTTCTCCCTTGATTCCTGTGGCGATTGCGACGAACAGCGCGACGGTGAAACCGATAGCGGCAGCCATCGCCAGAACCGGTAGATCACGACCAAGCGTAACGCGTTCCGGCAGTCGCATGTTGAGGACTTTGACACCGAGAACGGTAAACAAGCCGATCCCAACCAGCTTGCCGATGATGAGCGCGCCACCGACCATCGCGGTCGGAATTCCGAACGACGACATGACGACGCCGGCGTTGACGAGACCGAAGAAGAAGAGGACGACTTCGACTGGAGCCTTGAAGAAGTGCTCCATCTCGTTTAGCGTGTCGTGACGGTTCAGCTCTTCCTTCGCGAAGATACCTAGGTCGCTCTCCGCGTGTGGCATGACGAAGATAACCGGAAGGAGCCCCAGCGCAGCATGAAGCCCTCCGAAGTAGAAGCCGAGCCATGATGGAACGCCTGTGAGGATCAGGTATGCCCAGAATGAGCGGACATGGAACTTTGTACGAAGGATGTACCCAAGCAAGAGTCCTGCGCCCACCAGACCTCCAACGATGAGAAAGTTCGGAGGTGTTGGGCTATAGAAAAGGGCGATGAGCGCGAGACCGCCGAAGTCATCCAGGATGGCAACAGCCATAAGGAAGATGACGGCAGGGTGCGCTTTACCTTCGGGGTAGATGAATTTCAGCACCATCAGCGAGAAGGCGATGTCGGTGGCGCAAGGAATGGCCCATCCTCCGACGAGATCAGATTTGTCAAAGAGGACTGCTGCGAGGATGTAGATCCCCGCCGGAACTGCCATGCCTCCTATAACTGCCACGATGGGGAGCGACGCTCGCTCGCGTCCTTTGAGAGCCCCATTTTTCAGGAAGATCGACTCGTAGACCTCCTTGCCGACGAGAAGGAAGAAGAAGGCCATGCCGATGTCGTTCACGACGAAGTGGAGGACGTGGTGTACGCCCTCGTAGCTCTCGTGTGCGAGGTTTGCCCAGACGAGGGCGAGTAGAGTTCCCAGGATCAGGAATCCTGAGCTCTTGAAGAGAAAGTCCGAGACCTTCTTTTGCATGTGACTAATGCTCCAGTTGCCAGAACAACATACTACCACAGGACTTTCCTGTAATCGTATGTCACCCTTTCGAGTAGCACAAAATATATCTCTATAGAGCCATATTTCGTGCTACCCGAAAGTTTTTGTCAAAAAAGTTTTTGCCTGTATTGTAATGAACGGCAGTACTCCTTCCAAAAAAAAGAAGCACTACACATATGTACAGAGCCCCTCTTGTGTACGGCTGAGAAGGATAGGCGAAAAAATGCTGTTTGTCAATATAGGCAAATTTTTTTTCGCTAAGATATTGACTTTTCTATATTAGTTGGTTATACTGCTCACATTGAATTACTTACGGATAACCGATAATGCTGATATACGGATATTATACTATTCGAAAAATCTGAATTATCTGAATATCAGAATTTATTATGAATGTAACAGAGTTAGCCCGACGGCTTCGAACCAATACCAAAGAACTTCTTGATATTCTCCCGGGGTATGGTTTTGATATTGGACAAAAGGCTATCAAGATTGATGATCGTACCGCAGAATTGGTCATGCGAAAATGGAAATTTATCAAACGAGATCTTGATAAGAAAAAACAACTTGAACAAGAAGAAAAAAAACAGAAGGAACGTGAGTTGCGAAAAGAATCTGGAGAAACCGTCACACTGCCAGATCGGCTCATGGTAAAAGATTTTGCAGAGCGATTGAATTTGTCTGTGACAGAAGTCATTAAAGAACTCATGAAAAATGGGATTCTTGCAAATCAAAATCAAGATATAGACTACGAGACGGCTGCTATTATGGCAGAAGAGCTTGGATTTTTTACACAAAAAGAAGACTCGCACGAAAAAGTGCATGAAGAAAAACATGAAGAACAAGCACAAGTGCTCGAAGAAGCATTGAAGGCAGCGTCACAAATGGAACGTCGCGCGCCAGTGGTGGTCGTGATGGGACACGTTGATCACGGAAAGACAACACTGCTCGATACGATTCGAAAGGCGCATATTGCAAGTGATGAAAAAGGGGGAATTACTCAGCATATTGGTGCATACCAAACGATTTGGAAAGATCCAAAAACAGAAGAAGAACGTGCGATCACCTTTATCGATACGCCTGGACACGAGGCCTTTACTGTGATGCGTAGTCGTGGTGCAAAGGTTGCAGATCTTGCGATTCTTGTCGTTGCAGCAGACGATGGGGTAAAGCCTCAGACAGAAGAAGTTATCCAAATTTTGAAGGCGGCAAAAATTCCGTATGTGGTTGCGATCAATAAAATGGACAAAGACGGTGCTGATCCAAAACGTACCATGACAGAACTTTCTGGCAAGGGAGTCCAACCGGAAGAATGGGGTGGCGACGTGCCGATGGTACAAATTTCTGCAAAAAATAATCTTCATATAGACAAACTGCTCGACACGCTCTTGCTGGTGGCTGACATGAATGAAGATATTATCACCGCTGATCCACACATGCCCGCCGTCGGGACCATTATCGAATCCCATGTTGATAAGGGGATGGGGCCGGTTGCTACTATTCTGGTTCAATCAGGTACCTTGAAAAAAGGAGAAAATCTTGTCATCGGTGGAGAAATTTATGGACGAGTGCGTGCCATGCGAAAAGATACCGGCGAAGAAATCGGAACCGCAGGTCCTTCGGTTCCTGCACAAATTATTGGATTCAAAGTGGCGCCTACGATTGGAGATATTCTCGATCTGACAAAATCTGTGGGAGCGACACATATCGATGTCAAAGAAAAGAAAACACAACAAACCGGTGCAGAACGAAGTACCGTCCTCTGGACAGATACCGAAGATGATGATGGCAAAAAACGAACCCTCAATCTCGTCATCAAAGCCGATGTTCTTGGGAGTCTCGAAGCGATTATTGGTTCACTCGATCGATTCAAGCATGATGAAGTCGCTGTACGTATTGTAGGGAAGGGACTTGGAAATATTGCAGAAAATGATGTTGCGACTGCCGAAGGTTCTGGTGCAACGGTGATTGGATTCAATGTCAAGCCAACGAGTACAGCAGAGGTAAGCATGCGAGAAAAAAACATTGCATTCAAACAATATTCTATTATTTATGATCTCATCGACTGGATCAGAGACGAGCTCGAACAGCTCCTCGAAAGTGAAAGTATTGTGCACGAGATTGGAAACTTGAAAGTCCTGGCTGTCTTCCGCACAGACAAAAAAGCAATGACCGTCGGTGGGCGAGTAGAAACAGGAAAAGTAAAAAAATCTGCCAAAGTTCGTGTCATGCGTGATGGAGAAGAACTGGGCAAAGGTGTTATCTCTGAACTCCAAGCGGGACATTCTCCGGTAAAAGAAGTAGCCCAAGGTACCGAGTGTGGTATCCGCTACGAAGGTAAAGTAAAGATAGAAAAGGGAGATATCCTAGAGGCGTATGAGATAGAGACGAAAGAACGGAAGCTTGAGCTTGATAGTGAAAAGTAATACAACAATACATCTAGAAAACTAAAAAGCAAAAAAACAAGAAACCGGCATATCGCTGGTTTTTTTGAACAAGAGGAGGGGGGCGGATGGAAATTCGTCACTCCTCTCTATAATAAATAGAGCAACGTATTTGTTTTTTTCAATAGCGTACTGGGGAATAAAACCCCTGGTATCACGTCTTTGTTTTATCCAAACAAATTGGTATGCGTTCCCATTTCTACTAACACCAATATACGCGCATCTGTATCTTTTTCATATATCAAGAGCCAATCAGGCAAAATATGGCATTCAGACAAGTGTTTTACTTTTCCTTTTAACCTGTGATTTTCATGTTTTGCTAATAGCGGCGTATCGGTTTGCAGCATTGCTATGACATGCAACAGTTCAGTTTCCAACCGTGTATTCTTTCCATGAATTTTTTTGTACTGTTTTTTGAATTTCTTTGTGTATATAACACTATAGGCGTTTGTCCCCTCCATATACTTCTTTTATGAAAGTAAATCTTTTTTCAATGATGCCACCGTAGTATGTGCGGTCAATTCACCTCGCTCATACATCTTTTTTGTCTCTGCAAGTTCACGCAACAGCTCTGTTTCTTTTTCTTCTGAAAAACCATTTTCCGTAAGTACTGAAAATGGTATACCTTGTCTCAAAATCACTTGATTGAGATACATCCTCACACCTGTACTAAAATCAACACCCACAGCAGAGAATATCTTGTTTGCTTTTTTCTTTACCTGAGAATCAACTCGTATTTGTACAACTTCTTTTTTCATATAATATGTATTACAATGTAATTACACTATACATACATGTGTTATCTTTGTCAAGTGTTCACTGTGTGTTTCTCTGTTAGTGTCATAGTCTTTTGTGCCACTATGGAGTCGGCAAAGTGAAGAAAAAAGATAATTTTGAACCGTCGACAATTTGTCGACGGTTCAAAATGGAGGCATCAGACGGTGAAAAATATGAAACTGATTGTGCTAATACTGGAGGTAGAACCTGCCCACCATCGCAAGTCTGCTCAGGCGTTGCGGGCGGGCGCAAGTTCGTTATCGTTGCAGATAGTAAAAAGTGGAGTGACGAATTGTCCCGCAGCGTCGGGATCCCGTCTCCTGCGGGAAGGAACGAAATTCGTTATCGTGGCAGATAGTAAGAAAGGAGTGACGAACGCAAGTTCGTCATGTATCGGCAATACCCTTGCTGCGAAACGAACTTGCGTTCGTCACTCCTCATGACCCAACTGTTTTTTTGTTCCTCCCTTTTTTCCATCCACCGTGTTCCGTGTTATGTGTTACGTGATTCGTGCATATG
>PFLZ01000039.1:1240-1476 GCA_002784795.1 Candidatus Magasanikbacteria bacterium CG_4_10_14_0_8_um_filter_42_12 | reverse complement strand
GGCTTTTGTGTATATACTTACTCATGGATCTATTGTATCACGCCCCAGAGGGGCGGGGAATTAGACCCAGGAGAGATTAAGATTATTTTTGCCTAAAGGCAAAAAAGATTAGAAGATTATGCTACAGGCTAAGAAGATCATGAATATTTGCATGACCTTCTTTTTACCAAGTAATCTTTTAGTCTTATTTCACCTACGGTGAAATATAATCTTAGCGAAGCGTAGTCTTTCGTGGT
>PFLZ01000039.1:0-1069 GCA_002784795.1 Candidatus Magasanikbacteria bacterium CG_4_10_14_0_8_um_filter_42_12 | reverse complement strand
ATATAAAACCAAGTATCATCTCAAATTTGCGCATGCCAAAAAGTTGTTTGTGTTTGACATGCTCCTCATGCTATCGACGGTTGTTCTTTTTGTTGCAACGATGTTTTGGTGGCTCTATGATCCGACGGTCACTGCTCTCGTGCATTTGGACGTCACGGCAACTATTACACAAGAACGATTTCAAAGCGGAGACAACGTCACGCTCCATATTACGTATCAGAATGAAAGTGATGTCACGCTCACACATCCAGAGCTTGTCATTCACCCAACGCCAGGATTTCTCCTCACCCAGTCAACGGCCCCATATATTAGAGAGAAAGACCATTCGATTCGTGTGAGCGTATCGGCCGTTCCGCCAGGTGATTCTGGATCTGTTGATATTGAAGGACAATTTTTTAGCCCCCCTGGAGATCATACACCAATCAGTACCATGTTGATCTATACACAGGAAGGAAACAGCACACCTGAATCGGATATACACAGACTGTATCTGACGACACGTGAGCCAAGTCTTTCTTTCAGATTTGATGGACCACCGCAATACATTGCAAAAACCGCAATTCCAGTAACTCTCACGGTCACAAATGAACAAAATTTTGAGTACCCTTCTTTTGTTGTTCCGTTTAATGAAGATGAAACAGCCTCCACATGGACCACAGCAACGTCATCTTTTGGAATCGTATCAAACAATCAATGGGAAATCACAAGACTTGCTCCACATGCATCTGCCACATTATTCGGAACGCTGGTACTCACACCATCATCTGATCAAACGTCTCTTACCATACCAATTACCCCACTCATTTCTCTTCCTCATGGAGATACCACTTTTGTAGAAGCGACCATACCATTTACGTTTTCCTTTGCCTCTCCGCAAGTCAGACTTTCTTCTTCATGGGATAGTACCTATGCAACGCTCGGTGACAAAGCACTGCTCACGGTAAGCGTGCAAAATACAGGCAATGCACCACTCGAAAATCCTCGTGTGACAGTATTAGGAAAGACCGTGACATTGGAAAAAAATGTATTACAGCCCGGTGAAACAGTCCCTGTTGTCATCAATACATCA
>PFLZ01000104.1 GCA_002784795.1 Candidatus Magasanikbacteria bacterium CG_4_10_14_0_8_um_filter_42_12 | reverse complement strand
CGAGACGATGCTCGATAAAAAGACCAATGGTATTGTGATTGTGGATGGTGAAGGACATGTTGGTGGTATTTTATCCTCTTGGGATATTATCAAACATATTGTTCCAGATTATCTCGAGGAAGATGGACATCTTGCTTTGTTTGAATCAGCAGATACGTTTTGCAATCGTGTAGAAGAAGTGAAGAATGATACCATTGATCAATTTATGACCAAAGATGTTCAGACGATCAAACAGCATGGTAGCCTTATGAAGGCGGTGACCATGTTATCAAAATTTCATATTCGTCAGCTTCCTGTTGTTGACGACACTGGAAAACTGGTCGGGTATCTCAATAGAACAGATATCAAAAGAGCCGTAGGAAAAGTGCTTGGGATTGGTTCATATCTTCAGTAGTATATGCAGACATTGACAATAATAGCACTTGCCATTTTTTTGCTTTCATACGTCGTCATCATTTCAGAAAAAATCCATAGAACAGTGGTAGCTCTTTCTGGTGCTGCCCTCATGGTACTGCTTGGTATTCTGACACAGGATCAGGCACTTGAAGGAATTGATTTCAATACGCTTGGACTTCTGATCGGGATGATGGTGATAGTAGGGATTGCAAAGGAGAGTGGGATGTTTCAATACGTAGCCATACGCGCTGCAAAAGTTGCAAAAGGAAAACCAATCGCAATATTTTTGTTGCTTGGGCTGATCACAGGTTTATTTTCTGCATTCCTCGACAATGTGACCACTGTTTTTCTCATGGTACCTGTTACATTTGTAATTGCAAATAATCTTCGGATAGACCCAAAAGCATATTTGATTGGGATTATTCTTTTTTCAAACATTGGTGGTGCTGCAACGTTGATTGGAGATCCTCCAAATATTCTTATAGGAAGTGCCTCTGGTCTGACATTCAATGATTTTTTGTTCAATCTAGGTCCTATCTCATTGCTGAGTTTTTTGACGGTCATGCTTATCTTGCTCGTAAAATATAGGCATGCATTTGCAACGACTGATGAGCATAGAGCAAATATCATGAAGTTCAATCCACGAGAAGCGCTTACTGATATTCCACTTTTGATAAAATCGTTGATCGTATTTGCGCTTGTGTTCGTAGGATTTTTGACACATGCGGTGACGCATATCGAAGTAGCGACACTTGCACTCGCAGGTGCTGCATTGCTACTCTTGCTCACGCTCAATGACCCCGAAGATCATTTGCGAGAAGTAGAATGGGGTACTATTTTCTTTTTTGCAGGATTGTTTGTCTTGGTTACTGGTATCGAACGCGTAGGTATTATCGAGGCAGCGGCAAACTGGATGCTGTCAGTGACAGCGGGAAATCTTACGATTACGACATTTGCGATACTTTGGGGTTCTGCTATTGCGTCTGCTATTGTAGACAATATTCCATTTGTAGCGACGATGATCCCTCTGGTAAAAGAAATTTCAGTAGCAGGACATATCGTAGATCCTGCACCACTCTGGTGGGCACTTGCTATCGGAGCTGACTTTGGAGGCAATGCGACGATCATTGGCGCCTCTGCAAACGTGGTTGTGAAAGGGATGGCAGAAAAGGCAGGGCATCATATTGGATTTTTTGAATATATGAAGGTCGCTGTTCCTGTGACGATTCTGGTGCTTCTCGTAAGTACTGCCTACGTCTTCCTTCGATACCTCGTGTAGATTTGGTATACTCTCTGCATGCGAGATTATCAAAAAGAGACAATTGAGACATATAACAAGCAAGCGGTTGCGTTTCAGAAGACGCGGGCTGGTTTTTTTCAAAAAGATAAAGTAGAAAAATTTCTTTCTCTTCTCCGAGGGAAGCGTATTTTGGATATTGGTTGTGGACCAGGAAGGGATTGTGCTGTGTTTGCAGAAAAAGGGTTTTCTGTCACAGGGGTGGATGTTGTGCCAACTTTCATTGATATGGCTCGCGAACAGGTGCCAAACGCAACATTTGAACTCATGGATGTACTCAATCTGACATTTGACGAACATACGTTTGATGGCGTTTGGGCAAGTGCCGTACTGTTACATTTAAAAAGAGAAGATATCCCTCAAGCACTGAGACAAATATATCGAGTACTCACAGCAGGTGGTGTATGTAGATTTTCTGTAAAAAAAGGAACAACAGAAGGTATGGAAGCAGATGTTCGACTTGGTAATGCCAAAAGATTTTTTACCTATTTTGAAGAAAATGAAATAAAATTATTTGTCTTAGAGGCGGGTTTCATAATAGAAGAAATAAAGACAGAAGCAGATGGCATGGGAAGAAATATTGAATGGATAGATGCATTCGTAAAGAAATCTCTATGATTACTCAAATTCTCGATCTTCATACACACTCAAAGTACTCTCGAGCATGTTCAAAATACCTCGAACTTCCCGTCATTGCAGAAACGTGCGAAACGCGTGGAATAGATATTGTCTCTGCCAGTGATATCACGCATCCACGGTGGTTTGCACATATGAAAGAATGGTTGGTAGAAAGTTCACCAGGCATATATCAGCTCTCTGAAGAAAAATATACACAACGCCCAGACTTCAACGGACATGTGCCACAGACGAAGTTTATTCTCAGCACAGAGATCGCTTGTATCAAAAAACATAAAGACAAAACGCGACGGATTCATGTGTTAGTTTTTTGTCCAACTTTAGAAATTGTAGAAAAATTAAACACACGTTTAACCAATGATGGTTTCAATTTGCATTCAGACGGTCGTCCTATTCTTGGCATGACAGTAAAGACACTTTTGGAATATATCAAACAAATCGACGAACGTTGTCATCTCATCCCCGCACATGCCTGGACACCTTGGTTTGGAATTTTTGGAAGTAAGGGAGGATATGATTCTCTCGAAGAAGCGTTTGACGAATTGGCACCAGAAATTTTTGCTATTGAAACAGGACTCTCGAGTGATCCTCTTATGAATTGGCATCTGAGCATGCTCGACAATATTACCCTTATTTCCAATTCCGACGCGCATAGTCCTGCAAAGCTTGGACGTGAAGCAAATATGATGCAATTCGAGTCGGAGGAAAAGATTACATACGATGAAATTTTTGATGTATTAAAAATGCAGGACAAGTCACGCTTTTTGCGCACCATAGAATTTTACCCAGAAGAAGGAAAATATCATATGGACGGACATCGTGATTGTGGTATATCCTTTCACCCTGATGAAACAGCAACGCATAAAGGCATCTGCCCAAAGTGTAAGAAACCACTTGTCATAGGCGTGATGAATCGTGTCATCGAGCTGAGTGACAGAACAGAAGAAGAAGCAAAGGAACATGGCAAATCGCGTATTCCGTACACCAGCCTCGTTCCACTCGTAGAAATTATCGCCAATACCGTACAAAAAGGCTGGGCGACCAAAACAGTGCAGGCTATCTACAACACCATGATCACATCGCTCGGGAATGAGTTCCATATACTCCTTGATGTATCACTTGAAGATATTGAGAAAGCAACGACAAAACAAATAGCGACTGCAATCGACAGAGTACGAAAAGGAAATATTGTTATTAAGCCTGGGTATGATGGAGAATTTGGTGTAGTAAAAGTATTTGCTGATGACGAAGATCGTGGAGATGTGAAGCAAGAAGAAATACCGTTACTTTGAATGAAGAACATTAAAACACAACGCAGTCGCGTTGTGTTTTTGTGCATTAAGATGTAGGGGAAGATAGTGCTGCCACTATCTTCCCCCAAGCTCAAACTACATTCCCCAATGAGCGTGAGCGAAGCGTGTTAAAACGGACCGAGTGTCATGTCCTCCAAAGGAAGACAAGTATGGATCACATTGCCCCAGGACAATGAGAACTCCCGGTCCTTCCCACACGGTACCGTAAGAGAGATTCAGCACGTTTGCGATTTCGCTTTTTGTGCGACCTACCGTTGAAAAAAACATGACAAGAGCTTTCCAACGTTCAGGGAGTGATCCCAGGGCTTTCTCATTTGATTGGTACTTGGCATGGGCAATATGTGTATACTATGGTTCCTGAAAAGAAAAGTCAATTAAAAAACAACGCACGAAGCGTTGTTTTTTCAATGAACATGGAAGGTGGAGGCAGGCGATGCATGTGCATCGCCTGCCTCCTGCCTGAGTGCTGTCAGGACATGTAAGGGAGACTGACCCTGTGTACGCCCCTCCCATCTGGGAATACCAAGGCCAGTCCGACAAGGGGATGTTTTAAGTACGCCAGCAAACGCCACCCACCTGTCACTTAGAACGGAGTTGACCCCGAACCAGCAATGAATATTGTATAGATTTTTCTAAAATTGTCAAGTATAAGAAAGAGACGTAGTGATACGTCTCTTTTTGATGTTGAAATTATTCTTTTGTTTCTGTTGCTTCTACCGTTATTTCCTCTACAACTGGTTCATCCATTTGTACTACTTCTTTCTTTACAACTGGATTTTCTACTTTTTCTTTTTTTTGTACACCTCGATCTTTTCGTACTTCGGTAAGTTTCTTTTTGTATTCTCGGAGGAAGTATGGACGAGCTTGTTTTACCTTCATTTGTCGAACGAGTTCGATCTTTTCGACAACTGGGGAGTGAAGTGGAAATATTTTTTCGACTCCGACACCATCTGAAATTTTTCGGACAGTGACTGTTGCGCCAGGTTCCTTGCCATGTTTGACAGCGAGGATAGTCCCTTCAAAGAGTTGAATACGCTCTTTTTCTTCTCCTTTGGCGTTGACGTCTTTAATTTTTTGGTGAACTTTGACGATCATCCCTGGCTTGAGTGCCATTCTGATATCTTCTGACATATAGATAAAAATTACTGAATGATAGAGAGGTTGGAGGATTGTTCGCCCTCGTCCCCCTAGGGAGCAGAGAGACACCCAACGTCATATCGTGCGCGTATTCTATAGCAAAGAGGGAATCTTGTCAAGAGCTGTGCACAGAGCAAATCATTGACGAAGAGGGGATTCTCCTGTAGTCTATTGCAATCACGCGCACACGCCCCGTTCAGCGGGGCAGTCCTGAGGAGGACTCATGAAGAAGGGAATTTTGTTGCTGGGGGGGCTGCTCACGGTAGTCCTGGTGATGGTCTACTTCCCCCGCAACGGGGGGCCTCTCAGTGTCCTGGACCCTGCAACGCAGGTGGTGCCGGTAGAGAACATCTATCTCCCCACGCTGTACATTCAGCATGGCATGACGCTCTGTCCTGGAGATTTCGACTCTGATGCTGAAACCTTTTGCGAGGACGGGAGTGAGTTCCACGTTCTCCCGACCTTTGTGGTCATCGCGCGCAAGTAGCGCGGCACACCACACGCACACGCGCGGACGGCTGAGCCAAGAGCACTCAGCCGTCCGTCGCGCCATTCTTCACAAAAAATGCCTCATTCAAGCCAAAAAGCTTGTTTTTTTTATAGATTCTATACCCCTTGCAATATGTGACATTTTGTGGTATGCTCTCTCGGCTTAATTATCCCTGAATAACAGGGTCCTCGTGCGGGTTTCGTCACCTGCGGGGTAGTATTATTTATAATATGTCAGACGAAGAAAAGAAAGGGTCCTTTGGAGACCTATTGAAGAAGTTCTTTACCAAGCTCCCAGGAGAAGGAGAATTGGTAAAAGGTACTGTTATCTCTGTAGATAATGGGGCAGTTCGTATTGATGTCAGTGGTGTAACCACTGGTGTTATTCGCGGACATGAACTCTTTAGTGAATCAGACCAATTTTCCAATATTCATATTGGAGACGAAGTAGAAGCAACTGTTGTAGAAAAAGAAAATGAAAATGGTGAAATGGAATTGTCTTTCCGTGCTGCTGGACACGAAATTGTCTGGAAGCGCATGGAAGAACTTGTTCAAAATGGATTGACTCTCGAAGGAAAGATCGTCAATGCAAACAAAGGTGGTCTCATGGTACAAGTCGACGCACTTGTCGGGTTTATGCCAGTATCACAGCTTTCTCCAGAAAATTATCCTCGTGTGCCAGGTGGAGACAAAAATCGTATTCTCGAGCACCTAAAGCAACACATCGGCAAAACAATGCAAGTAAAAGTGCTCGACGCAAACAAAAATAATGAAAAACTTATTGTGTCAGAAAAAGCAGTTTGGGAAGATTCCCAAAAAGCCGTACTCGATGCATACAAGATCGGTGATATTATCGAGGGAGAAGTAGGCGCACTCACTTCATTTGGTGCATTCATCAAGTTTGGTGAAGGCCTGGAAGGACTTGTCCATATTTCAGAAATTGCATGGCAACGAATTGATCATCCAAAGGATGTGTTGAAGATCGGAGATCGTGTCAAAGCGCAAATCATCGACCTGAACAAATCAAAAATTTATCTCTCTATCAAGCGTCTAGTTGACGATCCATGGAAAAGTGTCAAAGATAATTACAAGATGGGACAAATTGTTGAAGGACAGATTCATAAAGTAGAACCATTTGGTCTCATGATTCGTCTCGACAATGATATTCATGGACTTGCTCATATCTCAGAATTGTCCAATGGACAAATGGGAGAAGACAAAATGGGTGATGAATTCAAAGTCGGTGATGTCAAGAAATTTGAAATTGTAAATATCGAACCAGCTGAACATCGCCTTGGTCTTCGTCTCGAAGGGGTGAAGCCAAAAGCTGAACAAAAGAAAGAAGAAAAGAAACCTGAGGCAGCTGCGGAAGAAAAGAAAGAAGAGAAGGCTGAAGAACAAGTTGCAGAATAATACAACTACAAAAAACGGCTTTCATATTGAGAGCCGTTTTTTTGTACGCAAATTCGCTTTGGGGTGGCCAACGGGAATTGAACCCGTATTGTCGGTACCACAAACCGAAGTAATAACCATTATACCATGGCCACCCCGAAACGAATTTTGTTTTTGTTGTAAAGAATTGTCCCGCAACCACTGCGTGTAAGCGGGATCAGTGTTTCCTGAAACCCGTATTGTCGGTACCACAAACCGAAGTGCTAACCAGTATACCAGTGATCTCCCCACAAAGGACTTTATAGAAGGAACGAAGAGGAGTATACGGGAAATTGGTGATATTGTCAAGTTGTATATGTGGCAATGAAACAGCCGTATATGCTATACTATATGATACCAATTTGATATTTAATACATGGGTCTTGCCTAGCAAAAGTAGACAAATTAATTAAGAACTATCTTTAAAAGTAAATTATAAATATTATCGTTACGATGATTAAAGCGAAATTC
>PFLZ01000158.1 GCA_002784795.1 Candidatus Magasanikbacteria bacterium CG_4_10_14_0_8_um_filter_42_12 | reverse complement strand
TTACCAAACTCCAAACGAAGTTATCCAGAAAGTGTTGCTCTCTTAACTTGAACTTTTAAAATATCTTCAGGAAGCAAAGAACGAAGGTGGCGTATTTTTTCTGCCGTCATCTCCGTGAGTGCGATCGTAGGCGGTGTGAAGAAAGAGAGTGGATCTCCGTCATGCACCTGGAGTGCCACAGCAGCCGCCCGATGGTGCCCTTCAAATAATATAATGGCATCTTCCTCTTCTGCATATACGCCAATAAACTGAGTACGTTCTGGAAAATGATCTTGCAACAGGTGTACTCGAGCATTTTCTTGTACCCACCCAGTATGATCATGGACGAGATCGGCAACACTATGAGTATGGGCTTCCTCTTTTGGATAATGTCGTTGCCAGCCACGAAATGGTCCCATCAAAAAAGTTGGGATTGTTTCATTTGGATGAGTGATCTCGTAGATATGCCATTCTCTTTTTTCTGCATCGATGGCATCTGCCTGGTTCTCTCTCCAGGCGGCCCAGCTCTCCCAGCCTTTTTCCCTCGCCAATGCCTGCCATGCAGGATCCTGTCCCTCGTGTGATTGCCATGAGGCAAAGATCCCCGTCCAGGTAATTTTTGATTTGTGTACCAAATTTTTTATCATAAAAAAGAAGATAGTGATATCCTATCTTCTTTTAAGTACAGCGTAAAGGAAACGATTGCTCGTTCACTTTTTTAGGCAGCAGCTTCTTCACCGCCCTCAGCTGGAGTATCACCTTCAGCAGGTGCTGCAGGTGTTTCTTCTCCTGCATTGTCGCCACCTTCTGATGCGACTGCAGGTGCTGCTTGTGGCTGGTCATCTCCAGCTGGCGTAGTTTGATCTTCCATACGTTTTTCTAATTATGAATAAACGTATGTACACTGTATCATATTTACTGTTTTTTATCAACCGTCTGACTCTGACAACAATAGGTATCATGTTTTCACAATTTGTTTTTCCCATTTAGAGAACAACAGTGAAAATATAATTGGCACCGCAATAGTAAAGATAATTGTAGAAGCAACAATCACAGAATATACTTGTGCATCGATCACACCATGATCGAGTAAAAATTTCATAATAATAATTCCTGTGCTAAATCGTACAAGAAGGCCAACACCCAAAAGCACAGATCCGCGTCCACCCAATTCTTTGTGACCAACCAGATACGATGCAAGTAGCTTTGCAACACTCGATACCACGACAATAGCCAGAATGAGGAGCGGCGCAGTCGCCAAATACCCTAGATCCAAACTCGTCCCCACCCAAAAGAAAAACAGAGGAGCAAACAATCCATATGTCATCGTACGCACTTCACTTTCTATCGCCTTCAGACGACTCGGTGGCAAAAAGATGCGCACGACAACACCAGCCAGAATAGCACCGAGCGGTGCAGCGTCCGCGATACCACCAATACCGATGAACAAAAAGAATACAAACAAAATAAAAATAAGGGTCTTGCCTAGCAGAATATGGTATAATGCTAGTATATGACCATTAAGTACGCTAAAATAAGCGAAAAGTTAATAAAGAAAATT
>PFLZ01000123.1 GCA_002784795.1 Candidatus Magasanikbacteria bacterium CG_4_10_14_0_8_um_filter_42_12 | reverse complement strand
GTTATCCAGAAAGTGTTGCTCTCTTAACTTGAACTTTTATATTGACCACCCAAAGAATACCACGTACGATACACATATATATTCACTAATACTTCTAAATCTCTAATGCTCTAATCCTCTCCCGTCCTAAGGCGGGATAACACCTCCAAAGTATGAACGATGAAGACTTCAAAAAAAAACTTACTCCGGAGCAGTATAACGTGCTCAGAAAAGGCGATACAGAAGCGCCATTCACCGGGAAGTATCTCGATCACAAAGAAGATGGATCGTATACGTGCGGGGCGTGTGGCAATGTACTGTTTGCTTCTGGGTCAAAGTTTGATTCTCACTGTGGATGGCCGAGTTTTGATAGAGATATGGGGGAGGGGACGGTAAAATTTCTTGACGACAATAGCCTGGGCACAAAGAGAACTGAAGTGCGTTGCGCGAAATGTGATTCTCATCTGGGACATCTTTTTGATGATGGCCCTACTGAAACAGGAAAACGATATTGTATCAATTCTCTTGCATTGGGATTTCAGTCAGCTGATATGCAGAATAAGCAGGGTAAGCAATAATTTCCTCCCCTGGTAGGGGAGGGAAATGACTTCTTTTACTTGCCAATTGCCAAGCCCGCTGCATTTCCTGTTGCCCATGATGCTTGCAAATTGAATCCACCTGTATAGCCGTCGATATCGAGGATTTCTCCGGCAAAGAAAAGTCCTGGACATATTTTTGATTCCATAGTTTTTGGATCGACTTCAGAGAGTTCGACACCGCCGGCCGTGACAAATTCATCTCCCGCACCGCGTCCGATTACTTGCAGTGGGAGCCCTTTTACAAATGCTGCCACGCGTGACAACTCTTTTTTGCTCATGTCTGCATTTTTTTTATCGAGTGGAATGTTGAGTTCTTGGCATACGGTTTCAGCAAATGATTTTGCAACGAGATGGGGGAGCGTATTTTTGAATGTTTTTTGCATGGACGTTTCTCTCGTTTGTTGCAATTGTTCGAGAAGTTTTTCTTCTGCCATATCTGGAAATATATCTATGCGTATGTCGAGTGGTGTTTCTTTGTCATACTCGAGAAATGCAATACGAGAAGAGAGTGCAAACACAGCCGGACCGCTGACGCCCATGTGGGTAAAGAGAAATGGACCCGTGCTCGTGTATTTCTTTTTTTGTCCGTAGACAAATATGGTTGCTTTTTGAAACGAGAGGCCTGACAATGTTTTTGGCCATGATTCTTTTGTGAGAAAAGAATTGAGACTTGGGGCGAGGGGCGTGATCGTATGTCCCAATTGTTCTATCATGTCATATCCATCGCCAGTAGAACCGGTGTGGCGATATGCCTGTCCACCGAGTGCCATGACGACGTTGTCGACTTCTAGATCTTCTTGATCTTTGAGAGACAGCACAAAACCTGTATCTTGTTTTGTGATATGTTGGACATTGTGTTTGTAGAGTACCTGAACATTTTTTTCTTCAAAGAGATCTTCAAATACAGCGACGATATCTTTTCCATTGTTTGAGACAGGAAACACACGCAGATCGTCTTCACACTTCAGTGGGACGCCATGTGCTTCGAACCAGGCATAGACCATAATAGGAGAAAATCGGTGCATAGCAGATTGGAGGAATTTGTTGCCACGAGGATATTTTTCCAATACCTGTGCAATATCTTCTATTCCTGTCGTGACATTGCATCGACCGCCGCCAGAAATAATAACCTTTTTTCCAAGAGACGCATTCTTTTCCAGCAAAAAAATGTCCACATCTGGATATTCTTCTGCTATAGTTGCTGCGCACATCATCCCTGCTGCGCCACCACCGACGATTGCTACTCGCATAGAGCTTTCTTGTTATATGTACACAGAGGATAGCACAACACAGCGAAAAATCAATGGAAGGACTGCTCATAAAAGTAGGTATTGACAAAATTTCTACTATCCTGTATAGTCTTTGCACTAGTAAAAACTTTCTGAATTATCTATATGGCACAGAAACAGATGATCAAGCTGCAGTGTGAGCAGTGCAAGAACGTCAATCATTTTTCTCGAAAAAATAAACAAAAGCTCAAGGATCGCCTCGAGCTCAAGAAACTTTGCCCTACCTGCGGCACACATACATTGCACAAGGAAACCAAGTAATGGTACACTACGCCCCGTAACAGGGGTGTTTTGTTTTATTATCTGTAATCCGAATCTACAAATATCTTAATATTACGAATATCGTTCTTAGAAGATTTGTAGCAATTCGGATATTTGTAGATTCGGATAAAAATTTGTTATATTTGGATTATATTTCCTATGAATTTTCTCAAACACATCGCAACAGCGTTTTACAAGAGTTTTTATGACGTCAAGTGGATGGCGGAACAGCGGATGAACATGTGGCGTGCTATAGCATATTTTTTTGTTCTTTTCTTCATCACCGTCCTGATATCAGGGTTTTGGCTCACGCGTGGCTTTTCGTCAAAAGCACTCACGCTCTGGGATGAACTCACAGACAATACGCCAGATTTTACCATGTCTGTGCAGGATGAAACATTTCGTATTACCGATCTCGACCAGCCGTATCGCAAAGTATTGGATGGAAATGATGGTGATGGGCTCCTGTATATTGACACGGTGACCACGAGTTCTGTACGCATAGAAGACGTGCGCGGGGAGGGACAAGATGACATGCCAGCGATCGTGATCACGAGCAAGCTCGTAAAAATATATGATGCAGGAGATGAACCCGTACAGACAGAGTATATAAAAAATGTCCCATCATTTACTCTGACAAAACAGCAGGTGAGTGATAAAATCGCAACGTTTTTTCAAGGAACAATGATATGGTTGTTTGCTCTTGTCGGTATCTTTGTCGCCGTATTTCTTGGGCTTGGAAAGTTGTTTTATCTTGGAATTGTTGCGTGGCTGGTATTTGTTGTCGCGCGAGCAGATCGCAAACCTGTGACGTATTGGCAGGTATTCACCATCGGTGTGCATGCACTCACGGTGCCAACATTGTTGCAACTCGGTATGATTTTTCTCGGGTATCCGATTCCGTACGTGTATAGTGCGGTATTGCTTGGATTCATGTTTGGCGCGATTTTCTATGGTATGAAAAAGACGCCACCGACACAGATAGATTCGTCAGTGACAAAAGATGAAGAAAAATAATTGTACATAAGTAGATAAAAAAACGCTCGAAATGCTCAGAGCGTTTTTTATTTCTTTCCTGACTTTTTGTCACCAACCTGCCTGTCGGCAGACAGGAAAGGAACAAAAAGTGTTAAGGGAAAGAACTCGCCTGTGTCGGCACTAAAAAAGTACTCATTGACAAGCGTTGAGGCTCAAACAGCTTTCCCCTTAAAACCCTTTGGATATAAAAGACATTTATTATAATTGAAAAAACATGATTCGCAATGCTAGCAAACATGATTTGGCTGTTTATAGAGGGGGAATTATTTACGCATTTTTGCCGTCATAGTGATAGGGCTCGAGTTTTGTGAGATCTACATCCTCGAGGCATCTTACATTCACTGCAACCGTATCATTGCCATCCTGATCTTTTCCTCTGCCAAATGGTTTGATGCCACAGACATTGCAAAAGAGATGGTCAATTATTTTTTTATTAAATGTGTAGCTGGTGAGGTTGTCTTCACCTGAGAGAAGGGTGAATTTTTCTGCTGGGACAAACGCAAGAATGGTTCCAGCGCGGCCGCACATAGAACAGTTGCAGGTGATCGTGTTGTCGAGTGACATGGTCACATCGTATGCGACAGCGCCGCAGTGGCAGCTGCCGTGGTGGCGTTGTTCATTCATAGAAGAAGGCTTAGAAGGCCTGGAAAGCCAGTGAGGCTTTGGAGGCTGTTATAGTATTCATAGTAAAAGAGAATGCGATAGAAAGCAAATGACCCACCTCCGAAGAGAGTGGGTCTACATGTATCAGCGCCGGCTCGGCGGTATGCCGGGAGGGCGCACTGTGTCATTCCGTTGAGTCGGGTCGGTGGCTTGGCCACCAGCCCATGAAGTCCGGCTTACCACCGTGCACGTAGATGTAGTAGATCTTCCCCTCAATGGGGTTCTCTACCACAAGTTCGTTGCACTTGCAGGCCGGAGGGCCGGGGAGATCGAGAAGTCGGCGCTCATCGTCACTGACGAGTCGCGCCGTGTTCTCGTGGAAGGCGCTCTGCCCGAGGAGCGTGTTGAACCGAGCGACAATCGCCGCCAAATCCTTCCCGTCAATCGGGAGCTCCTGATGCGGGTTGACGCCCAAATCCTGGTAGGACTTGAGCAGGAAGTTCCCCAGCACCGTCGTCTCTTCGATCATCATCACGACGATGCTCTCGTTGGTCTCCTTGACCATGGTCATGTCGGCATCTCGCGACGCCGACGCCGATGCACATCCGGCTCCGCCCGAGAGGACGAGCCAGAGTGCGAGAATGATCAAACCTGCTGGTTTCATTGTCTAGCCCCTCCTGAGGCGTGTGCACGCAGGGAAATCCCAACGTGACGGGAAACTATAGCTTATCATTGTAAAAAAGTCAATAGTAAGTACTTGCTGATATATATATGTTCAAAAAGAATCATCAAGGTTGCAAGTATGTATTTTTTTCTCACCCTTTTTGCAAAGTATCGCGTATCCTCGTTGAATAGCTCGAATAATCATCTTTGCAATGCAAAAGAGAATGATGTTCAAAAAAATAAGTTCCAAAATACCATGGACAATTGACCCTGCAGTAATAGAAATTAATCTCGTAAAAATAAAGGGAAGGGTGAAGCTGAGGTCATGTTCGAGAAAGTTTTTCTGTTTTTGAAGAGAACTGTTTGTGCTATGTATTTTTGTAGTCATATCCGTTTCATTATCTGAATACTGCATAGAAAAACCCCCCCGAGCATTGGGGTTTTTGAAACGGTATGTGGGATACAGATGTTATCCGAGGCAAAAAATACCCAACGCAGAGAGTGAGGTGTGGTGGCGACGGATATGCCAATGCGTGGATATCATATTGAAAATAGATAGGTATGACTCTACATTAGTAGACGTGGTACACCTGGCATGTGTTACACCAGGCCTGTATATGGATTTTTCTCTCTATTTCTGCTAGCATGTTCGCATATGTCCATTCTCCTCCAGGTGAACAATCTGAAAAAGTCGTATGATATCGATCCACTCTTTGACGGCTTGTCTTTGACGGTATCGACTGGACAGCATATTGGTGTAGTCGGGAGAAATGGGGCAGGGAAGTCCACACTCTTCAAAATCATCATGGGGCTCGAAGAAGCAGAAGATGGAGAGGTAAAGATTCATCAGAGTGCGCGCATCGGGTATCTGCGTCAGCAAGAAAATCCATTTGAACTTACCGAGACAATTATTCAATTTCTCATGCGGTCGAGTGGCAAGGAAGAATGGGAATGTGCAAAAATTGCAGGACAATTTCATTTGAAAAAAACACAACTTACTCGTGAGATCGGATCTTTTGCAGGGGGATATCAGATGCGAGTGAAGATTGTCGCGATGCTCCTCGAAGATCCGAATCTTCTTCTCCTCGACGAGCCGACAAACTATCTTGACCTTTCGACACTGCTGCTTCTCGAACAATTTCTCCGATCGTTTTCTGGAAGTTTTTTGCTCATTTCGCATGACCGAGAATTTTTGAAACGGACGTGCAACGAGACACTGGAGATTGCACAGGGGAAAGCAAGTTTTTTTCCGCAACCACTCGAAGCATATTTGCTCTACAAAGAACAACAAGAAGAATTTGCACGCAGGTACAATAAAAAAATTGCAAAAGAACAACGACACTTGCAATCCTTTGTTGATCGATTTCGATACAAAGCATCCAAAGCATCGCAAGCACAATCAAAATTGAAACAACTGCACAAACTGCAGACGATCACGATCGTGAATCCTATCAACACCGCGTCGATTTATCTTCCCCCAATTTCTGACAAAAAAGGAACGGCGCTCTCTGTGCATGAGATGACGATCGGGTATCCGGAGTATACGGTTGCCAGTGATATTTCATTTCACATCGAGCGAGGAGAGCATGTCGCGATTGTGGGAAACAATGGACAAGGAAAAACGACGCTTCTCAAAACTATTGCCGGCGCACTGACACCTCTCGCAGGATCATACAAGTTTGGGGTGCATATTCGGATTGGGTATTATGCCCAGCATGTGCCAGAAATGCTCAATCCAAAAGATCAAGTTGGTGACCATCTCACCCATATGGCAGGGCCCGATGTGAGTGATCAGGATGTCTTCCAGATGGCAGGAAATTTTTTGTTTCACGACGATGATCTGAAAAAACCAATTTCCGTTCTCAGTGGAGGAGAAAAGGCACGGCTGTGTCTCGCAGGACTCTTGCTCCAAAAGAATGATGTCCTTCTCCTCGACGAGCCGACAAACCATCTTGATTTTGAAACGGTAGAAGCGCTCGCTGAGGGGCTTGCAAATACAAATACGACGATTTTGTTTGTGAGTCACAATAGAACCTTTGTAAACAATATCGCGACAAGTATTATTGAAGTAGGTGGCGGGAAAGTACGTCGATCGCTTCATGATTATGAAAATTATATTTATCATCTGAAGGAGCGTCTGCATATTGCCATGCCAGAGCTGGCAGAAGAGGAAGTCGCACCAAACGAAAAGAAAGAACGACGCATCGAAATTCGGGAGGAGCTCAAGCAAGAAAAAAAGAATCTTCATGATGCAGAAGTGAGGATGATGGAGCTGGAAAAAGAAAAGCAAGAGTTGTTTGCGTGGTTTGAACAAAATCCAAATAGTTTTTCACGGATAAAAAAAGAGCAGGTAGATCATATCACCTACGAGCTCGAGGGAGTAGAAAAAGAGTGGCTTCTTACGCAAGAGAAGATTGATGGGATGGAAGGGGAGTTGGGGAGGTTAGTGTAGGTGTTTATTTTTGTGGGGGTTCAATTATTGCTACCCCTCTATCTTCAACTTCATTGTAAATGCGTTGAATACCGTTTACATGAAGTTCTGGATTTTCGTGAATGTTTTTTATCATCTCATGAAGCATAATCTTTCCACCTGACCAAACTATTTTTTTAGAGAGTCTACTTGAATTATTCTATTTTCTTTTTTTATTTCTTTGGAAAGTATATCGAGACTTATATTAGTTTTTTTTATGGATTCATTGTCTGGAGCTAATACATAAGAAATACCTTCGCTTTGCCTGGGTAATCCATAAAAATGTAATATGGAATTTCTTAATTTATATAAGTTATCAGTAGTTAATTTTTGGTAATTAGTGGGAAAAGTAACCTAGCATATGTTAATATACAGCTAGGTTATGCAAAAAAAGAACGTTTTC
>PFLZ01000042.1 GCA_002784795.1 Candidatus Magasanikbacteria bacterium CG_4_10_14_0_8_um_filter_42_12 | reverse complement strand
CTGAGCTCTATGATGCGTATATAGAAAAGATGTATCGGTTCATTTCATTTAAGGTGGGCAATCGCCATACTGCTGAAGATCTGACCAGTGATTTGTTTCTCAAATTGTGGGAATACCTCACAACGGGCAAACAGCAGGATATACAGAGTCTCAATGGACTCATATATAGAATGGCGAGAAATCTGGTTATCGATCATTATCGAAAACATGCAGCCATACAGGAATGTGCAGTCGAAGATATTTTGCATATATCAGACGGAGTAGATGTTGCTGAGCAAGTACATCTCGATATCGAAGTTGCAAGTATCCTGGCCCATGTACGAGATTTGAAACAAGAATATCAGGAGGTCATTCTTCTGAGATATATCGAAGAACTGTCCATAAAAGAAATTGCAGAAGTGATGCAGAAAAAGCGCGGCACTGTCCGAGTCACATTGCATCGAGCGACAAAAACACTACAAGACATCCTCCGAGATCATCCTTCATCGTAATACTCATTTTGTGTCACGAATCCTCAAAGCACAACTCAAAAAGGTAAAAAACCTGGAAGGGAGAATCAACCCTGACCAGGCTTGGGTTGTTCGCACAAAAACCACACTCCTTCAAAAAATTGCTTCCGAGACAACCGCTACATCAGTACCCGTCCCTTCCACGATTGGGAAAAAACATGCAGACCGTGTTCTTCATGGCTTTCATGCATTTTTTCCAACACATCTTTTTTCACAAGCACGACCAGTATTTGTTTCATTGCTGGTTTTTTTGCTTGCCGGAAGTGGATGGATCGCAAGTGCGAGTGCCTCTGGCAGTCTTCCAGGTGATACTCTCTGGCAAATAAAATTGGCATCAGAAAAAACACAGATTGTGCTCGCAAGTATTACGGGCAATGATAAAAAGAATGTTGCACTCCAGCTCAAATTTGCAGCTCGCAGAGCAGATGAAATTAAGATCGTTACGGGTGAAGAAAAATACCCACCAGAAGAAAAAGCAAAGCGAGCAGGGGAGGGACTCAAGCAACTCCAAGAAAATATCGCTTCTATAGATACGGCTGTTCATTCTGTGAATCAAAAAGAAGATATTAGTAAGGGGGCAAAGGAACTGAATGAAAGTACGTCACAAATCAGCGCGACACTCAAAGAAGTTGCAAGTACTGTGCAGGATGGTGATGCTGATGCAACATTGACCAAACAAGTCGCTGCAGCACAACAAGCTGTTGACGAAGTAGGTATCAATGCTGTGAAAGTCGCCGTAGAAGGCGCACAAAATGATGCTGAACGCATTGCTGCACAAGAACTGGTAGAAGAAAAAATAGTCTCGGTACTCTCTGATGCAGATGGTGCGTTGTCCAAAAATGCAGAGGCAAAGGCATTGATCGAGAATGTTGCTGTTTCTGAAGAAAGCACTACATCTGTTTCTTCTACTGTTGCATTGTCTGATACGCAAGCATCGAGTACGACGCTCGTACCTGCAACTATTGCTCCAGGAGCATCGAGCACTACTGGTACGGTTGTTACCACTGATTCCGTCACCCCTCCTCCTACCACAAAACAAATGATCACTGCTATCCTGGAGCAAGCAGACAA
>PFLZ01000106.1:2146-7459 GCA_002784795.1 Candidatus Magasanikbacteria bacterium CG_4_10_14_0_8_um_filter_42_12 | reverse complement strand
GTGGCTTTTGTGTATATACTTACTCATGGATCTATTGTATCACGCCCCAGAGGGGCGGGGAATTAGACCCAGGAGAGATTAAATCTGGACCATCCAGAAACAGTATGCACTATATTTATTTTCTCTGGAGTGAATCTCTGCAAAAAATATACATAGGCGAAACACCACATGTACAAACTCGACTTGCCTACCACAATAGTGGAAAGCAACGATATACGAAGGCAGGTATTCCTTGGCGAGTCATAGGGTACATTCCATTCTCTACTAAATATAAAGCAAAAGTAGAAGAAAAAAGATTGAAAAAATGTAAAAATAGAAATTATTACCGGTGGTATTTACGACAGAACGGTAAAAAATTTGAAGAAGCATAATCGATGGTTCT
Source organism: Candidatus Magasanikbacteria bacterium CG_4_10_14_0_8_um_filter_42_12 (assembly GCA_002784795.1). Lineage (GTDB taxonomy): Bacteria > Patescibacteriota > Patescibacteriia > Magasanikbacterales > UBA922 > UBA12086. Next base: position 7,077 of record PFLZ01000106.1, on the reverse strand, counting down.
CCCGATTGAATCGGGACCATCCAGGCGCACACCAGAGAAAAATGGTTTCCTCCGTACTTACGGAGGACCCAGATCAGCTAAGCGCACAACAAAGTCCTTTATGAATACAGAATCCTACATTGTAGACGCGACGCATAGTGGCAGTCGACTCGACCTCTTTCTTTCAGAGGTTTCTTTGCATTCTCGGTCACACATAAAAAAACTCGTGTCACACGGATACATATATATAAAAGATGCACCAGCAAAAAAAGCAGGCTCTATCGTCAATGAAGGAGATACTGTTCGTGTGGAACCAGAACCATCATACGAAAAAGTACGCAAAGAAGAAAAGGACGATACATCACTCTATGCAAACATAATAGTCCTGGGAGAAACACCAGACTATGTCGTGATTCACAAGCCTGCAGGACTGCTTGTCCATCCCACAGACGCTGGCGAAGCCGTCACCTTGACCTCATGGCTTCTCTCAAAATATCCTGACATAGCAGGCGTCGGAGAAAATCCAGTCCGCCCAGGCATTGTTCATCGTCTCGATAAGGAAGCATCAGGTGTGCTCGTTATTGCAAGAACAAATGCCATGTTTCAGCATCTCAAAGAGCAATTCAAATCTCGCACTATCGAAAAAGAATATACCGTCCTCGTCTATGGTGCATTTGAAAAAAATGAAGACACAATTGATTTTGCTATTGATCGAGGCAAAGATGGACGCATGGTATCACGCCCAAAAATGAAAGATGTCACACTCAACACCATTGACGACATCCAGCCAGGCAAAGAGTCACGCACAGATTTCAAAGTTATCAAACGCATAGGAAGATTTTCTCTTCTCTCTGTTCGACTCCATAGTGGGCGCACGCATCAAATCCGCGTACACATGTTTGCCTGCGCACACCCGGTGGTAGGAGATACGCTTTACTTTAATAAACATCTCTTGAAAAAAAGTGAAACAAAACTTGGTCGCCTGTTTCTCCATGCAGCCAAGTTGTGTTTTCAAGATTTGGCAGAAGAAAAACACTGTTTTGAATCTCCGCTACCAGAAGAATTGCAGTCCTACCTAGATTCTCTCACCTGATAAAATGGAATGATAGATTGAGCCAAAGCGAAATCTGTCAACAAGGTACCCACTCGACAGATTTCCTACGTCAATCTGTCACTCCTCTCACGTTATACGAATATGAAACACAAAGGTCATCTCATTCTCATCTCTTCCCCATCTGGCGGTGGGAAAAATAGTGTCATCAAAGAACTGATCGCTCGTTTTGACAACGCAGTGCAGTTTGTCACGACCACAACACGGGAAAAACGTGACGGAGAAATAGATGGCACCGATTATCACTTTCTCTCCCGCGAATATTTCAAAAGAAAAATTGAGGCAGATGATTTTGTTGAATACAATGACTACGCGGGCAATCTCTATGGGACAGAAAAAGAAAAACTCAGCGCATCACTTGAGACATACGACCTCGTTTTTTCACAGGCGGATGTCAATGGCAAACACAGCCTCGACAAACTTGGCATCCCACACCTCTCTATTTTCCTCATGCCAGAGAGCATGGACGTCTTGCGCGAGCGCATCATCAATCGTGGTGGTGTCAGTGAAAAAAAAATGCATGAACGTCTAGAGATTGCAGCAGAAGAACTAGAGACCTCAAAAGATTATGATGTTCGCGTGATAAATAAAGAAGGAGAACTGGATGAGACGGTAGAGAAAATTGTGGGGATTATTGAGAAGTATAGAGAGAAATCCAAATAAGCAAATCTAACATTTCAAAAGCAAGAACAGCGTACCCGAGGGTGACGCTGCTTTGTTGCGCGAGTCCTCCCTGCTCGCGTTGATGTCCGCATGGTTCATGCCAGTTCCGGCAGGAAAATGTTGTACCACTTCCGCCAACGCCTCCGCCGATTCAAAGCTCGGCGCCCCATACCTATGATCTGGTACTCGAAGCACGGAGGCGCATTCTCACGCTGACGCTCACGACGACGGATGTACCCCAGGTCTTTACGGAGCACGCACAGGTGAACGTACACGTTTCCCGCCCACAGCTCCCCATCTGACGCCTCGATGAGTTCCCGCCCCGTCATCCATCCGCAGTCGTCCGTGAGAATTTGAAGGATGAGCATTTTCTTGCTACCAAGCCACATTTCCCCTCCGAAGTACTGGTTAACATATATCAAATATACCACAACTTTTCTTCTCTCGGCAAAAAAAGGTCGATTACCTCCACTTGCACAAACCCCTCATTTCCTCTATAATAGTGTCACTATTTTTCTGTTTTGAACCTCTATGCATATCTCTTGGCTCGGTAATTCCGCAGTGAAAATCCAGACAAAACCACTTGACGAAGATGTCACCGTCGTTATTGATTCATACAAGCCAGAAAAAGGAAATTTTCCTCGGAGTTTCTCTCCACAGATAGGTCTCTATACGCGTGGAGAAAAAGATTCTATCACACTTTCCGGTGACCCTTTTGTGCTCTCTACACCTGGAGAATGTGAAACAAAAGGTGTCCTCGTGACCGCAGTACAAGGACACGAAGAAGGACAGATCTTCCTTCGTGTAGATAGTGAGTATCTCAGTGTTGGCCATCTCGGCAACGCGTCAAAACAACTCACCGATGCCCAACTCGAAGTCCTCGCTGACGTTAATGTACTCATTGTCCCAGTTGGTGGCAAAGGGTGCTACAATGCAGAAGATGCAGTAGAGGCAGTGAATGCAGTAGAGCCTCGCATTGTGATCCCTATCATGTTCAAAAGTGATATTGATCCAGATGCAGATCCCGTCTCAACATTTATAAAAGCATACGGAGCAAAAGACGTCGTCGAAGAATCAAAAACCATTATCAAGAAAAAAGATCTCCCGCAAGAAGATACACGCATTATTGTGCTCACAAAAGAATAACGTCTTCTTTCTTGTCCTCTCCTATTTTTAAGGGGAGGGTTAGGATGGGGTTGCCGGATCAATGAACACTCTCTCAGGAACTTCCTAAGCCGTTCGCTATGAGCAAACAGCAGCACGAAAAAACAATTGAAGGAAGATTGAAAGAAGATATCGATAGTACGATCGATGCCCTTGAGGCAAGTATTCGTGGCAGTGGAAATGATACGAGCAGACACGGACGAGCAAGCGGACGAAAAAAAATCGATCCACGAGACCGCATTGCTCAGGACTACGCCAATCATGCATACAAGCAACGCATTGTGTGGACCTCAGTCGGATTTATTGCTATCGCAATCATGGGTATGTGGGGATGGAATATGCGAACAGTGTTCTACGATGCCTCCAATGGAAAGTATGCAGTAGATACACCACTAGGGAACGTCGGCGAGCGTTTTACAGAAGCGATGCAGATAGCTGGCGCAAAAGATGCACAAGCTGAAGAATCGGAAAGTATTCGTACCGCATCGGACGTCTTAAAAGATGTCGTTGCAGCGGCAACAACGACGAGTACACCGGAGGCATCACCGCCATCCACACTCGACACCCTTGCCAATACCCTCTCTACTCACGTATCCTCTACACCAACAAGTACTGATAATACGACAACAACACTCTAGCTATGGCAAAAAAGAAAATGATACAACCTACCGAAAAGATGAGCGCAGAAGAGGCGTCATCAAACATCGGACATGTCGAACCGATAGAACTCGTCGATGAAATGCGTACCTCGTATCTCGACTACGCGATGAGTGTCATCGTCTCTCGTGCGCTCCCAGATGTGCGCGATGGATTGAAACCGGTACATCGCCGTATTCTCTATGCGATGTGGAAAATTGGTCTACGACACAATACAAAATTTCGAAAATCTGCCCACGTCGTCGGTGAAGTGATGGCAAAATACCATCCGCACGGTGACTCGGCTATTTATGACTCCCTCGTCCGCATGGCACAGGACTTCTCTATGCGAGATCCACTTGTCTTTGGACAAGGAAACTTTGGATCCATGGATGGCGACAACGCTGCTGCCATGCGTTATACCGAAGCAAAACTCCAAAAGATTGCAGAAGAACTCCTTTTTGACATTGAAAAAGAAACCGTCGACTTTGCGCCAACCTACGACTCTTCCAATAGAGAACCTCGTGTCTTGCCAGGACGATTGCCAAACTTGCTCCTCAATGGAAGCATGGGTATCGCGGTGGGTATGGCAACGAATATTCCTCCACACAATTTGAAAGAACTCTGTGAAGGAACCATCCACTTGATTGAAAACCCAAAAGCAACAGTGGAAGAACTCAATGAATTTATCAAAGGACCAGACTTCCCTACTGGTGGTATTATCTATAGCAAACCAGATATCCTCTCTGCATACGCAACGGGTCGTGGTGGTATTGTCATCCGTGCAAAAACAGATATTTCTGAAGGAAAAGCAGGCACACACAAAATTGTTGTGCATGAAGTTCCCTATCAGGTAAACAAAGCAAAACTGATCGAAAAGATTGCAACACTCGTTCAAGAAAAGAAAATTGAAGGGATCAAGGACCTCCGTGATGAATCAAACAAAGACGGTGTCCGCATTGTGGTGGAATTGAAAAAGGATGCGTATCCAAAAAAAGTATTGAACAAACTCTTCAAACTCACCGAATTGCAAACAACATTTCATGTCAACATGATTGCACTTGTTGACGGTATTCAGCCACGATTGTTGAATTTGAAAACCGTGCTCGAAGAATATATCAAACACAGACAAGAAGTCATCAAACGTCGCACGCAATTTGATCTCGACAAAGCAAAAGATCGTGCGCATATTTTGGAAGGATTGAAAAAAGCCCTCGACAAAATTGATCAGATTATCAATACCATCCGAAAATCAAAAGATAAAGATGAAGCAAAGGTAAACTTGATGAAGCAATTCAAATTTACCGAACGCCAAACCGTTGCCATTCTCGAAATGCGTCTGCAACAACTCGCAAACCTCGAACGAAAGAAAATCGAA
>PFLZ01000106.1:0-2110 GCA_002784795.1 Candidatus Magasanikbacteria bacterium CG_4_10_14_0_8_um_filter_42_12 | reverse complement strand
CTCGAATCACTCCTCGCAAGTGAAAAAAGAATCCGTGGCGTTGTCAAAACTGAATTGCTAGAAATCCAAACGCAATTTGGGAGTGAACGAAAAACACAAATCATTGCTCATGGCGTAAAGGAATTCAAGATGGAAGATCTCGTCGCAAACGAAGCAACGATCATCATGGCAACACGAGATGGCTACATCAAACGTATGCCAGCTGACACATTCAAAACACAAGCGCGTGGGGGCAAAGGGGTCATCGGTCTCACCACAAAAGAAGAAGACGTCATCGAACATTTGATTGCAACCAATACACATGACAATCTCCTCTTCTTTACCACCCGTGGGCGTGTATTCCAGCTCCGCGCTTACGACGTTCCACAGGCGACCAGGACGTCAAAGGGACAAGCGCTAGTAAACTTCCTCCAGCTTGCACCAAATGAAAATGTTTCTGTCATCCTCTCCATGGACGATGTCCTCAAATACAAACATCTTGTCATGGTGACAAATAAAGGAACCATCAAAAAATCTGCACTGGAAGATTTCAAAAAAGTCCGATCTTCTGGACTGATCGCACTCAAGCTCGCTGAAGACGATATGCTCGAATGGGTTCGCCCATCCAGTGGCAAAGATGATATCATCATCGCCACGAGCCAAGGGCAAGCAATCCGCTTCAAAGAAAGTGGCCTCCGAGCAATGGGACGCACAGCAAAAGGAGTCCGTGGTATGAAATTGAAATCAAACGATACGGTTGTTGGTATGGATGTCGTTTCTCCAGAACTTGTCAAACTCAAAGTCCTCGAGATGCTCGTCATATCTGAAAATGGTCTTGGAAAGAAAACCGAACTCAATGAATACAAAGTCCAAGGTCGTGGCGGTAGTGGTATCAAGACGATGGCAGTCACCACAAAGACAGGCCCAATCATCGGCATGCGTGTAATCAACAATACAGAAGATCAAGATGTACTCCTGATCTCCAAAAAAGGTCAGGTAGTCCGTGTACCTCTGAAATCTGTTTCTACACTTGGTCGAGCGACCCAAGGGGTCCGTATCATGCGATTCAAAGCAGATGGAGATATGGTCGTCGGTATGGCGCTCTTGCTGGGAGAAATAGAAGATGTAGAGTAACACGTCAAATGCACATAACATATAACAAAAAACATCCGCATATTTGGCGGATGTTTTTTATTTGTGGAGGAAATATATTCTCAAAAATTGCAGTTACTTTGATAATGTTTGTAAAGCGTCGCGTAAAAGTTGCTCTGTCGATTTGCCGTCGGCATCGCACGTGAGTGCGGCTGCTCTCGCATCTTCTTTAGAATATCCCATTGATACGAGACCGTCAATTACTTCTTCGAGAATATTCCCACCTGCAGTCTGTCGGACTTCTCCACTACTTGATCGTTTTTGCATTTTTGATTTCAATTCTACTACCATACGCTCTGCTGTTTTCTTTCCTATCCCCTGCACCGCAGACAGATATTTTGCATCAGCACGAAGGATGGCGTCTTCTATATCATGTATTGATCCGATCGCAAGAATATTCATCGCGCTCTTTGGCCCGACGCCTGATACAGAAAGAAGCAATGAAAAAAATGATTTCTCTTCTTTTGTACGAAAGCCGTAGAGATCCATCGCATTTTCTGACACTTTCATGTGTGTGTGCAGCGCTATTTTTTGTCCTGTTGATAGTTCTGACGCGTGTACACCAGTCAGTGTGATGTCATACCCAACTCCACCACTTGTGAGGAGGGTGATAGCACTATGATCTTTTGCGTAAATAGTTCCGGTGAGGTAGGAAATCATAATTTCTATTATAAAACGATGAAGAAGAGAACACAAATCTAACGAATCAAACAGATAAAAGCGAATTTGTTATGTGCTACGTGTTATGTGCTACATGTTAACTCAGATAGTCTATCATCGTTTCAATACCAAAACCATTAGCACCATGTCGAATCCATGGTTTTCCTTTCCCCCCGTAATAACTACAGGAAAGATCGATGTGCGCCCATGGATATGCGGCTTCTCCGGTCTCAACGTTTTTTGTGAAAAATTCAAGGAACGCTGCAGCAGTAGATGCCCCAGCATACCCACGTCCACCCACGTCTCCGACATTTGCGAC
>PFLZ01000012.1 GCA_002784795.1 Candidatus Magasanikbacteria bacterium CG_4_10_14_0_8_um_filter_42_12 | reverse complement strand
TACAGGAGGGGACACCAGGCAATAGTTTTTTAGTATATACCGCCAACAGAGGTGGTTTTTTTATGCTCATACCTATGCAGATACCATTTGCCCTTACATACGATGATGTGCTTATCGTACCACGTCGTTCTACATTTACTTCTCGCAGTGAAGCGCTGACAAGAACAAGACTCACAAAACAACTTGATATCAATATTCCTATTGTTGCGGCCAATATGGATTCTGTGACAGGATCTGACATGGCGATTGCGCTCGCACGACTGGGAGCGATTGGCATTTTGCATCGCTTTAATACGATCGAAGAAAACGTCGAAGAAGTAAAACGAGTAAAGCGCGCACAGAATTTTATTATTGAAGATCCATACACGATAGAACAAGACAAAACTGTTGCAGCGGCAAAAGAATATGTCGCAGACATTGGCATTACCGGACTTCTCGTGGCGAGCCCTGATAAAAAATTGCTTGGCATTTTGTCACGCAGAGATTTTCTGTATGCCCCAAATGGTGATACACGTGTGTCACAGATTATGACACCAAGAGAAAAACTTATTGTGGGAAACCGAGAAACAACCTTTGAAGATGCGCGTGCTATTTTTTCAGAGCACAAAATAGAAAAATTGCCACTCGTCGATGAAGACAATACGATCATCGGACTCATCACGAGTGATGATATGAAACTCAGTATAGATTTTCCTGATGCAAATCTAGATCATGATGGACAACTACTCGTTGGTGCGTGTGTTGGCGTACATGGAGATTTCATCGAACGCGCAAAGGCTGTTGTCAGTGCTGGGGCTGATGTCATTGTTATCGACATCGCGCATGGACATTCTGATCTCATGATCAATGCGATCGTGGAGCTCAAGCAATCTGTGCCTGGGACACCTCTCATCGCTGGCAATATCGCCACAGCGCAGGCGGCAAAAGATTTGTGTGACGCAGGCGTTGATGCACTCAAAGTTGGGGTGGGACCTGGATCTATTTGTATTACTCGTCTTGTCACTGGCTGTGGTATGCCACAGTTGACTGCCGTGAGCGAAGTTGCAAAAGTAGCAAAGCACTATGGTGTTCCTGTGATTGCAGATGGTGGTATCAAAACATCAGGCGATATTGTCAAAGCTATCGGTGCCGGAGCCGACACCGTGATGATCGGCAGTATGTTTGCGGGAACAAAAGAAAGTCCGGGTGTCGTCATGACAAAAGGGGAAAAGAAATTCAAAATTTCACGTGGCAGTGCGAGTTTTACCCAAGCACAAAAGCGACAACAAAAAGGACAAGAGCAAAAAGATCTTTCCAAAGTAGTGCCAGAAGGCGTGGAATCTATTGTTCCATACAAAGGCGTGGTGGCAGATATCGTGTATCAGCTTATTGGTGGACTTCGTTCGGGTATGAGTTATACAAACTCACACACGATTGCAGAATTGCAAGAAAACGTCACGTTTGTTCGCATCACACATGCTGGTTCACGAGAAAGTGGTGTGCATGATGTCAATCCAATTACCTAATTATTTTTGGGTCTTGCCTAGCAGAATATGGTATAATGCTAGTATAT
>PFLZ01000081.1 GCA_002784795.1 Candidatus Magasanikbacteria bacterium CG_4_10_14_0_8_um_filter_42_12 | reverse complement strand
AGTGTTACAAATTAGTGGTTAAGTTTACATAGACTTTTTGCACTAATTTTAGCACTTTTGTGTGAAAAACACTAAATGAGTTATATGTTTATAGATTTTTGGACGCTATACCTTTACGAACCAGTTTTCAATTTCTTGATTTGGATTTATAACAACTGGGCTCATGGCAATATGGGCTGGGCTGTTGTGTATCTGACGATTGCACTGCGTGTGCTTATTTTGCCATTGACGATTATTGGTGAGAGAAATACGGCAAAGAATGAAGAAGTCGAAGCAGAGATTGTCAAACTTGCAAAGGAGTTTCATTACGACAAAGTACAGCAAAAGCAAGAGATTCGAAAACGATTGAAACAACGACGCGTGCAGCCATGGGCAAAAGCGCTCAGTCTTGGAATCCAAGCACTGGTTTTTGTGTTGTTGTATCAAGTCTTTATTAACGGGATCACCGGTGTACGCATGCTTCGAACACTGTATCCGTTTGTTGATTTTCCAGGAGAGATCAACCGCATGTTTTATGGATTCAATCTAAAAGCAACGCATGACATCATCTGGTCTGGGATTGTCGGTATTTGGCTTGCGCTCGAAATATACCTGGGATTCCGAAAAAGAAAAGGGCTCCATCGTGGTGATTTATTTTACTTTTTTTTCTTTCCACTTGGTGTCTTCCTCTTTCTTTGGATCCTTCCAATGGTAAAATCGCTCTTTGTCCTGACATCTATGGCATTTTCTCTCGTCGTGCATGTGATTGTCCATCCGTTTTTTGTCTCAAAAAAGAAGCCAGAAGTAGTTGTGGAAGAAAAGAAGAAGGCCTAGCATGCATTTACAATCTATCCACGTTGTGGTAGTATATTCTTGTAGATTTACTATAATCCTATGGCAGAATCACTCGACAAACTCATGTATTCCTTCGTTATGGAGGACGTCTTGAAGGGGTTTTTTATCTATGTGCCACCTGGCTATGTAGCCTGTGTATATGATCTTGGTCGTGGTGTTTTGAAAAAAGTACTCACACCAGGGCTTCATTTCAAAATCCCATTTTGGCAAAAGGCAAAATTGTTCAATACCCAAACACTCGAGTATAGTATTTCGAGAGAATTCAATCCTGAAAACGAGCGAGCCATGGGTGATATCCCAATTGCGGCTGTCTCTGAAGATGGCAAGCGTATCGGGGTAGAGGGAACTATTTTGCTCCGTCTCGATGTTCATCAGATCCCAGCTATTTGGCAGACGATTGGAGAAGACTTCATTGCAAAGATTATCCGTCCAACAGTTCGTAGCCGTATCCGTATGGTTGCGAGTAGATTCCAGATGGATGGCATCGTCGGCGCAAAGCGAGATGCGGTAGAGACAGAATTAAAAAACGAACTTGAACGTATCTTCTACTCACGTGGGATCTATGTAGAGAATGTTTTGCTGAGTGAGATTGCAAGTGTGCAGGAGTTTAGTAGGACAGCAGAGAAGTAGAGTATTAGAGTAGTAGAGAATTAGTATATTAGAAAACGTACGATGTATATCGTGCGTTTTTGTATTTTAATCTCTCCTGGGTCTAATTCCCCGCCCCTCTGGGGCGTGATACAATAGATCCATG
>PFLZ01000114.1 GCA_002784795.1 Candidatus Magasanikbacteria bacterium CG_4_10_14_0_8_um_filter_42_12 | reverse complement strand
AACCTGTTGGGACAAGAGAACAAAGAATCCTATCGAGGTAATAACAAAGAAAGATACCACCGCGCCAAGCATAAAAATTTGACTTTTCGGCAACATTTCCAAGAGAGATTTTTTTTCAGACATATAGTATGTTGTTGTGATTAAAGAAATTTTTCAATAAAAAAAACGAGTATGCAAAAAACATACACGTTCTGTGTCACGCTACCAAGTTTTTGAATGCAAAATGCCTGATGAAAAAAGTCGAGAAAAAAATAATGCAAAATACGCCCACCGCTCTCCCCACCTTCGCATATACAGTGCCGTACGCTCCCCACTGTTCCACAAAAAAAGGATAGTCACCAATAGGATGCTGGAAACAAATGCAGTGAAAAAGGAAAAAATTGTAATAGAACCAGTCAGAATAGCAACCATTCCATGATGTGAGATTTGGACTCCATCTTGTGTTTCTCCCGCAGTCTGATCTTGTATACCACAACATTCGTGTGACATATCCATGCCTTCGTGAACAGCTACTGTTTCTGCACTTGCTATAAATTCATGCCCAATCATACCAATACTAAATCCAAAACAGGACCAGAAAAGGAAAAAGAGAAGGGCGATAGCAATGCGCTGCATCATATACTGATCTTATGTAATATACATAAGCGTATCAGAAAAAAAAAGTTTTGCCAAGTATAAAAAAAAGACACCGCGTAGTATCTTTTTTTTTGTGCGTGCGTTGAAATGTGTATTTACTTTTTCTTTTTCGCAACTGCTTTTTTCTTTGCAGGCGCTTCTTTTTTGACGGCAGCTTTTTTTGCTACTTTCTTTTCAGTCTTCTTTTCCTTTTTTTCCTTCTTCTCAGCTTTTTTTTCTGCTTTTTCTGCAACTTTTTTCTTTGCTTTTGATTTTTCTCCGCCTACGACGGATCCGCCTTGGGTGGACTCAACGACAACATCTTCTTTTTTTGCAGACTTTTCAAACAAAGGAGCTTTTTTACCACTTTCGAGAAGAGAGATGATCTTATCCATCTTCAAATGCAATGAATCAAGTTGTTTTTGTGAAAGACCACCACTTTGTGGTGCACTTGTTGATGCGCCACCAAAATTTTTGTCAAAGCTTCGTTCTGGCTTTCGTGATGAAAAACTGTCTCCACCTTTTTGGCTTTTGAAACAATTACTGCAATAGACTGGCTGGGTTCCACTTGGTCGAAACGGCACTTCACACTGTTGGTTACAACTATCACATGTTGCTGGAAACATTTTCTTTGGTCCGTCACTTCGTCCACCATAGCTAGAACGTGACCCACTGTCTCGTCCACCACCATAGCTTGGTCGTGATCCTCGGTCACGGTCGCCGTATGAGCGTCCGCCACCACCAAATCCTCTATCTCCGCCACTTC
>PFLZ01000146.1 GCA_002784795.1 Candidatus Magasanikbacteria bacterium CG_4_10_14_0_8_um_filter_42_12 | reverse complement strand
TTTGTTTTGGGCATTTGGGTATAATATCGTTGCGATTCCTCTTGCGGCTGGACTGTTGTATCCTGCATTTGGTCTCTTGTTGTCACCGATTATTGCGAGTGCGGCCATGGCTTTTAGTTCTGTCTCTGTCGTGATGAATAGTCTCCGACTAAAAATGATAAAGAAATAAGTATGCAAGAAAAAATATATTATATAGCAGGCATGCATTGCGCATCCTGTGAACTCTTGATAGAAAAAAGAATCTTAAAAGAAAAAGGAGTAAAGGCTGTTGATGCATCACTTGGCAATGGGACACTTCGTATAGAATGTGAAGGGAGTATGCCACGAGCACAAGAATTGAATACGTGGTTTCAGTCTGATGGCTATACTTTTTCTGATCAAAAACAGAAAGAAAAAAAAGAACCATGGGTCTACGTGGTAGAAGGCAAGGGTATCCAATTTGATACTCGGATACTTCGCAAAAAATTCAATACTCTCTTTCAGGTCGCGGGTATATTTTTTGTGCTCTTCCTCATCGAACGAACAGGCATTGCGCAGTATGTCACGCTGAGTGAACAGTCATCTCTTGGGGTGTTCTTTCTCTTTGGGCTTGTTGCTGGTGTGTCGAGCTGCGCAGCACTTGTGGGTGGTATTCTGCTTTCGCTCACAAAAAATTGGAATGATCGATATGGATATGAGGCAGGTGTCTCTACAAAAATGATTCCGCATGTATATTTTCATGTAGGGCGACTGTTTGCGTATACGCTGCTTGGTGGATTACTCGGGGCGCTTGGAAAAGCAGTGGGGCTGGGGAACGTGACGATCTATGCGACGATTACTATTCTTGTGTCCCTTGTCATGTTGTTGATCGGACTTCAGATGGCAGGTGTCAGGTGGGCAGAAAAATGTCAGTTGCGCATGCCAAAGTTTGTGACGCGCCGTGTTGCAGGAACTGGACAGGGGAAAGGCAATCAACTTCCGTTTGCGATTGGAGCCGGTACTGTCTTTTTGCCATGTGGATTTACGCTTGTTGCGCAGGGAGTTGCGCTCACGTCGGGAAGTGCGGTACAAGGAGCGTTGATGCTCGGTATGTTTGTGTTTGGAACCATGTTGCCACTGCTGTTCATTGGGTTTGCAAGTATCAAAGGATCGAGTAATCCAAAACGTGGGAGAATGTTTTCATTTTATGCAGGAATTGTCCTTATTATCTTTGCGTTCTATAATGTGAATGGTCAGCTCAATGTGCTCGGTATGCCAAGCGTCAGTGATGTCTTTGCAAAAGCACCACAAACATCATCGACTGCGCCAAAGAATGTGCTCAATGAACAAGGAGAACAGATCGTGACTATGACAGCAAAGGGATTTCAATATACCCTGACAAGTGCGGCTACGATAAAGGCTGGTGTGCCTACGACATTGATTGTGGATGATCAAGGTATTCAGGGATGTGGTATATTTCTTGCATCTCGTGGTTTGATTGATAGTTTTGTGGAATTGAAATTGGGAAAAAACACGATTAACCTTGGCACGCCAAAAGCAGGGACGTACAAGATTACGTGTTCTATGGGCATGGTCCCACCAGTGACACTTCGTATTCAGTAATATTTTTGGGTCTTGCCTAGCAAAAGTAGACAAATTAATTAAGAACTATCTTTAAAAGTAAATTATAAATATTATCGTTA
>PFLZ01000168.1 GCA_002784795.1 Candidatus Magasanikbacteria bacterium CG_4_10_14_0_8_um_filter_42_12 | reverse complement strand
TACGAGCGACTTGAGGCGACACGAAACGGACTAAAGTATCTCGGGCATGCGCTGATTAATTTGCGTGTCTTTGTTGGAAACTCTGTATGAGTTCAAAGATAACTATAGTATAACAGAAAAACACGTCTTGTACATCTACTGTATCTAAAAAAATAAAACAACGCCCAACGGCATGCTACAGGCATCAACGACAACGTCGTTCAGGCCAATAGTGGATGTTGGGCGCTGGTGTGACAGATTCATAAAAAACGTAATCCGTCACCCGCACAAAAAATGTTTATATAGTTCTGCGCGAACTATGCCTCAATACAAGCTGTGCGGTGCTTGGAGGTCTTGCGAAATATAATATCAAAATCCATGATTTAGCTCAATGTGGACAAGTACTCACGAAGAGGACAATCTGTATGTTTACATCGAGCTGGGCAATATTGACGACCATATTCTATGGCGTAGTAGGTAAACGCAAACCATTCCTCCTGCGGAAGAATCGCCATGAGATCGCGCTCGATAATATCAGGATTGGAAGATGTGGTAAGACCAAAATTTCGCGCAAACCGCTTTACATGCGTATCAACCGCAATGCCCTCTGCTATGCCATAGGCATTCCCCAGCACAACATTTGCCGTCTTCCTTCCTACTCCTGGGATCAACATCAATTCTTCTAGTGTATGTGGAATAACACCGCCAAATTGTTCCTTCACGACCTTTGCACCAGCCAACACATTCTTTGCTTTATTTTTATAAAATCCTGTTGAGTATATATCCTGTTCAAATTCTGTTATGTCTGCATCAACGTACGCTTGGAGTGTGGCATATTTTTGAAAAAGTGTTTTTGTTACTTTGTTCACCTGCTTATCCGTACACTGCGCAGAGAGTGCCACCGCCACAACCAGTTCCCAATTATTTGAATATTCCAACATCATTGCTGCTTTGGGCACAAGTGTTTTTAATGCGTTGAGAAGCATGGCTCCCTTCTGTTTTCGTTCGGTGAGTGTCAACATAGTATTGGGTCCGAAAAAGGATTCACTATCAGTGTAATCCTTTTAGAGGCTTGCTCTATCATCTATGTAATCAATGAGTTAGTTCAAAAACATGATCCGCATAGTGAGATACGATGCGAATAATACCCACACAGCATATGGGAGGAGAAGATAGCTTGCAATACGAGAGATCTTCCAGGAGAATGCAACCATGGCAATGATCGTAATTTCAAGCAGCACAATTTCAAACGCTGCAGCACCAATCCAATGGAAAAAGAAAAACAATATAGTCCAGAGAAGATTTAATCCAGCATTCACCCCAAACAGCCATTGCAAGGCGCGGAATTCATCTTTTGACTGAGCCGTCGCAAACAAATGCAATGTTTTCTTTGGCCCCTCATGCCAGATGATATATGCTGCCCCCGCTGTCATGATATAAATAGCTGTCCACGCAATAGGAAATACCCAATCGGGTGGGACAAAGGATGGCAATGTCAACGTCGTGTCATACCATGCCATACCCAGCTCGGTAAAAAGTGCACCAAGCACAGCAATCGTCACCGCAACGCTTGGGATGATGAAATGATGAGGTTTTGCATGAAGATGACGCATATGTTTATAATGATTACATCATATACCCAATAATAGCACCCATGACGAGCAAACGGAGAAGCCATTGCCCAGCATTGATAAGCCAGAGACTCAATGATTT
>PFLZ01000117.1 GCA_002784795.1 Candidatus Magasanikbacteria bacterium CG_4_10_14_0_8_um_filter_42_12 | reverse complement strand
TTACATTGTGGCTTTTGTGTATATACTTACTCATGGATCTATTGTATCACGCCCCAGAGGGGCGGGGAATTAGACCCAGGAGAGATTAAATCCCAATTTCAAATAACAAGGTATCTGTACATCAGCATTATCCGTTATCAGTAAGTATCGTGATAAAACGTCTCTTCAACAACACCCAATCGTCCATCACAGGCGCTGCCATTATCCTTGGGGCTGCGTCTTTTTTGAGTCGTATCATGGGCATTGTCCGAGATCGTATTTTTGCCCATCAATTTGGTGCAGGTGATGTTCTCGATGCCTACTATGCAGCATTCCGAGCACCAGACCTGGTATACAATCTGCTCATTGTCGGAGCACTGTCCGCCGGCTTTATTCCTATTTTTTTAGAATTAAAAGAAAAAAACAAAAAGGAAGCGTGGCTCGTTACCAACAGTGTGCTCAATATGATTGCTGTTGGATCACTAGTACTTTGCTCACTTCTCTTTCTTTTTACACCAGGGATCATCCACGCGATTGTTCCTGGATTTGATGCCGACAAGCAAGCCTTGACCGTGATCCTCTCGCGCATCATGTTTGTCAGTCCAATTATTCTCGGCATCAGTAGCCTCGTAAGTGGCGTCTTGCAATCGTACAAATCATTTTTGATCTACAGCCTTACTCCTATTATGTACAATCTTGGGATTATCATAGGAGCTCTCTTTTTTGTGCCACTCTGGGGTGTCACGGGCCTCGCATACGGCGTCCTCCTTGGTGCAGTGTTGCATCTGCTGATTCAACTGCCTACCTTTTTCAAACTGGGATTTCGATACCATGCTGTCATGAATATCGCAAATAGTTCGGTAAAACGAATTTGGAAGATGATGATTCCACGGACACTTAGTCTTGCAACAGGACAAATAAATTTGCTCGTCATCACGATGCTCGCGTCAACGCTTGGTGCAGGGAGTATTGCTATTTTTAATTTTGCAAATAACTTGCAATACTTTGCTGTTGGAATTATTGGAATTTCTTTTGCTGTCGCAGCATTCCCATCCCTTTCTGAAATGATTGCAAAAGGAAAGCAATCTGAGATGGTCGATCAACTGATCAGAACGACCAGACAAATTCTGTTTTTTATTTTGCCGATGAGTATGTTATTTCTCATCTTACGTGCGCAAATTGTACGTACGGTTCTCGGGAGTGGCGCATTTGATTGGACAGATACCATCATGACTGCCGACACACTCGCGTTTTTCTCACTCTCACTTTTTGCCCAAGCACTCAATCCCCTCTTGGCGCGGGGCTTTTATGCTATCCAGGATACCTGGACACCATTTCTGATAGGAGTGTCGAGTACACTCGTAAATATTCTCGCGGCACTTTATTTGAAAGATATCTATGGCGTCCGTGGACTTGCGTTTGCATTTAGTATTGCAGCGATATTTCAGGGTGCCATGCTCTGGTTTTCTCTCAGACATAAAGTCGGCCCAATGAAAGAAAAGACACTTCTGCTATTTCTCGGAAAAATTACGTTTGCCACAATGGTCATGGCAGTGGTAACACAATATCTCAAAGCACCCTTGTCAAGCATTGTAGACATGACCCGTCTCTGGGGTATCTTCCTCCAAGGACTTGGCGCAGGTACGGCAGGCATTGCCATATATATCCTACTGTCATGGCTACTCGGCATAGAAGAAATAGATATCATGAAAAAGGCATTCAAAAAACGATCACTAAAATTGGCAAAGGTAGAAGCATCTATCAATGAACCGGACGAAGTATAGTGTCTTGTAACAGAAATCATATAGCATATAACAAAAAGCCACGAATATATATTCGTGGCTTTTTAAGACTCACGTATAGAGGCAACGGTCAAGAGTATCCCCCCTTGCCAAGACACCAAAAATTCGCTACACTACGCTCATATCCGCCTTCGTTAACGCTACGATAGGATAAATTTTTATGACAGACAAGATACGAAATTTTTGCATCATTGCCCATATCGACCATGGCAAATCGACCCTCGCGGATCGATTTCTTGAAGTTACCGGTACGATCGATAAACGAAACATGAAAAACCAACTCCTCGATACCATGGATATCGAACAAGAACGTGGCATTACGATAAAACTTCAACCAGTCCGCATGCTCTATCAAGGCCATATCTTGAATCTCATTGATACACCAGGCCATGTTGATTTTTCATACGAAGTATCACGATCTCTTGCTGCAGTCGAAGGAGCGATTCTCCTCGTCGATGCGAGCCAAGGCGTGCAGGCACAAACGATTGCAAATTTGTATCTTGCTATCGAACAAAACCTCACTATCATCCCCGTAATGAATAAAATAGATTTGCCAAATGCAAATCCAGAAAAAGTTGCAGAAGAAATTATTCATCTGATCGGTTGCAAACGGGAAGACATTCTCAGTTGTTCTGGAAAAACTGGCGAAGGTGTCCCAGAGGTCCTTGCTGCTGTCATCGACCAAGTTCCAGCACCACTAAATACGAAAACATCGCCTGCACGTGCACTTATTTTTGATTCATTCTTTGATGATTACCGTGGTGTGATCGCATCAGTGAGAATGCAAGATGGAGAAATAACAAAAGGAGACCGCATCAAATTCATGGGCAGCGGCAAAGTTGCCGAAGCGCTGGATGTAGGACACTATGCGCCAAAGATGGTTTCTGACAAGATGCTCGAAAACGGACATACAGGATATGTTGTCAGTGGTCTCAAAGAAATTGGCAATGTTCGTGTTGGTGACACGATTACGTTAGAAAAAACACCGGCTGCAGCACAATTGCCAGGATACAAAGAAGTCAAACCGATGGTCTTTGCCGGCGTCTTTCCGAACGAAGGAGATGCGTATAGTGAGATGCGCGATGCCATGGACAAATTAAAATTGAATGACTCTGCTCTTTTCTTTGAACCAGAACATTCCCAAGCACTTGGCTTTGGATTTCGTTGTGGATTCCTTGGCATGTTGCATCTGGAAATTTTCCAAGAACGCCTCAGACGAGAATTTGAAATAGATATTATTGCGACCGTGCCAAGTGTTGCCTATCATATTTTCAAAACAAATGGAGAAGAGCTCACCATCAAAAGTCCACAAGATCTTCCAGACGTACAGCAAATAGAACATATTGAAGAACCATGGATGGATGTAGATATCATCGTCCCAGAAAATTATATTGGGAATATCATGAGTCTGATTGCAGAAAGAAAAGGAATCTATGCAAATACTGAATATCTCAGTAGTGGTTCATCACAACGAGCAATGCTCCATTATCAAATGCCACTGGCACCGCTTATCACCGATTTTTATGATAAGTTAAAAAGCGTCTCAAGTGGCTATGCTTCCATGAATTATGATTTCAAAGATTATCGAAAATCTGACGTTGTCAAAATGGATATTTTGATTGCAGAAGAACCAGTCGAAGCGCTGTCGCTCCTCGTCTGGCGAGACGAAGCACACAATGTCGGAAAAAAAATCGTGAACTCACTCAAAGACACCCTTCCACGACAACAATTTGTGATCAAAATACAAGCAACCATCGGAGGCAAAGTCATCGCAGGAGAAAAAATATCCGCTCTGAGAAAAGATGTTACGGCAAAATTGTACGGTGGAGATGTCACACGAAAAAGAAAACTGCTTGAAAAGCAAAAAAAAGGAAAAAAGAAAATGATGGCAATGGGGAAAGGAAAGGTAGAAATTCCTACAGAAGCATATCTTGCAGTATTAAAACGTTAATCATTCATGTTTTCATATATGGATATAAAACTTTTCGTCACAGGAGGCACATTTGACAAAGAATACAACGAACTCACAGGAGAACTGATCTTTAACAACACGCACATTTTGGAAATGCTCAAACGAGGAAGATCCCATGTCCATATCGATGTCAGAACCCTCATGATGATAGACAGTCTCTTCATGACACGTGAAGATCGTCATATCATTCTCGATCATTGCCAAAAAACAGAAGAAGATAAGATCGTGATCACACACGGAACTGATACAATGGTCGAAACAGCCCAACTCCTAGCAACCGAAATTCATGATAAAACAATAGTCCTCACGGGAGCAATGATTCCATATACGTTCGGAAGTTCTGATGGACAGTTCAATCTTGGAAGCGCTATTGCATTCGCCCAAACACTCGAACCTGGTGTGTATATAGCAATGAACGGTCGGTACTTCCAGTGGTCAAACGTACGAAAAAATAAACAAACAGGCGTATTTGAAGAACTCTCATCTAACTAATGTCTCTATGCACCACAAACATCTTCGTGTATCATGGCTTATCATCTCTGCTATCGCAATTTTGAGTATGATCTTTTTTAGTATCCTTCCAGCATTTTATAGCTAATACGCATGGCAACAATGCAAAAATCACACAACGAACTTCATCCACATCATATCTATCAGCTAGAAGTGATATTTCTTTTTTTTATTGGCTTCTGTCTGTTCTTTGCGTACTTTCTCATTATGGACTACTGTAGAGTGGATATGGCTGTTGCCCAGTGGTATTTTGTCGCTCCATGGACGGCGGTGTATACGCTTTGGTGCTTGAAACTCAGAACCAGGATACCCACAGCAGAACGCATTTCCCCACTCAAGCGACCGATTATACACTGGATGCTCTTTGGTATCCTCCTTCTCGCATATCAACTCCAACCAGTAGATCTTGCACGACTCTACAGCTTTGATATCACCTTTTTTGTCTTTACAATATTTCTCGCTGATTCATATTGGGATTTTATTTAATGTGTAATCCTAATCTACGAATGGGTACCAATATACTAATGGTATACAAATATATCTTAAGAAGGACTTTCTTTTGCAAATATTCGTAGCCATTAGTATTATTAGCATGCATTCGTATATTAGTATCACAACATTCGTATATGGAAAAACAATGGTCCGTACTGGACACTCCCCCACAATCTTTTCTCGACGAGCATCCAGAGCTACCTGCCATTGTGGCAACGTTGTTATATCATCGAGATTTACAAAAACAAGAAGACATCGACATCTTCCTCGGTCCAGACTACAGCCGTGATGTACACGATCCATACTTGTTTCAGGATATGGAAAAGGCTGTTGCACGAATCAACAATGCGATCGAACAAAACGAACGAATTACGGTACACGGAGATTATGATGCTGATGGTGTGTCTGGTGCCACTATTCTGACGACAATGTTTCGCTCCCTTGGGTATGAAAACACAGATATCTATATTCCCCATCGAGAAACCGAAGGATATGGCCTGAACATGAACACGGTACGACATCTTCATGAAATAGGGACCAAGCTTATCATCACATGTGACTGTGGCATCAGCAATACACCGGAAGTAGCACTTGCCAATGAACTCGGTGTTGATGTAATAATTACCGACCACCACTCTATTCCAGAAACACTGCCCGCCGCAGTAGCAATCATCCATCCAAAAATTGATGGCGAACCATATCCTGACAAAACACTCGCTGGTGGTGCTGTGGCGTTCAAAGTACTCCAAGCAATGTTCAAAAAACATGCCGAATCGCATGAGACACTCCCAAGTGGTGAAACGCATGCAGCTGCAGAAAAATGGCTTCTCGACATGGTCGCCATTGCAACCGTTGCAGATATGGTACCCCTCCTCGGTGAATCTCGCACACTGACAAAATATGGACTGATCGTCATGAACAAAGCAAAACGAATTGGTCTCCGAAAATTGCTTATCGAAGCAGGCATCATGCACAATGATGGCTCCCTCAAATATCCAATTACCGAAGAAACCATTGGGTTCAAAATCGCACCATGGATCAACGCAGCAGGACGTATTGATCATGCGAATGTCGCCTACAATCTCTTTACCACCACGAGCCCCACAGAAGCCGTGGATCTCGCCTACAAACTCAATCAAAATAATATCGAACGCCAAGCCATGACAGAAATGTATGTGGCAGAAGCAACGCGACAAGTAGAACTGGAACAAATGGATGCACCAGTGCTTTTTGTCTTTCATGAAAGCTGGAATCCTGGCGTGGTTGGGCTTGTCGCAAGCAGAATAAAAAGTCTCTATGGCAAACCAGTCATCGCTATGACCAGCAATGATGCGGGTATCATGGGCTCAGGCAGAAGTGTCGAAGGATTCAACATGATAGAGGCTATCCAATCCATGCCGGAATATTTTGATAAATTTGGCGGCCATCCTATGGCATGTGGATTTACTCTTGCAGCTCCTGAAAAAAAGGAAGCATTTCAAACAGCATTGACTGGGATGTTTATAGCAAAAACAGAAAGCATGGATCTCGCACCAAAACTAATAATCGACGCAGAAGTAGATCTCGACAATGTGACATGGGAACTCTATGATCTGCTTGAAAAATTTTCCCCATTTGGCCAAGCAAATCCAAAACCACTGTATCTGGCAAAAGATGTCACGATTTTTTCTGTCCAATCTATTGGGAAAAAACGAGGACATCTGAAAATGGTCCTCCAACATCATTCCAAAAAAATGCACAAAGCAATCGGCTGGGGTCTCGCCGATGCAACTCGTGGCGATGGCAATGATTGGAGCAAAGTATTGAAAGCTGGTGACCATGTTGATATAGTATGTGAGATAGGAATCAACGAATGGAACGGCAATCGTGAATTGCAATTAACTATTACAGATATTAGGAAGGCCGAGAATGCTTAGAAAATCCAGAAGGCTTTTGCATTCTACGCTTTCCAAGCCTCCCAGGCTTTCTAAGCTTTCTCTATATGAAATTATTTCTTCACACAGACGGAGGCTCTCGGAACAACCCAGGACCTTCGGCATCAGGCATTGTCATAAAAGATGATACAGGAAAGATTCTTGCATCCTACGGCGAATATCTTGGTATTCAAACAAATAATTTTGCAGAATATTCTGCAGTGATTTCAGCTCTCACAAAAGCAAAAGAACTGGGTGGCACTGAAATTGTTCTCGTCGCTGACAGTAAGCTCGTTGTCGAACAACTGAACAGACGATGGAAAGTAAAACATCCCAACATCCAGCCACTCTTTCTCAAATGCTGGAATCTGATGCAACAGTTTAAAAAAGTCACCATCAAACATACCCTTCGCGCCGGGAATAAAGAAGCCGATGCAGAGGTAAATAAAGTGCTCGATGCACGCATGTAATATGTCAGCAACTCCAAAAGTAGGAACATCTCACAATGGAAAAGATATGCACTATTCAGTTGGAGCAATGATTAAGCGTGGCGACACATATCTATTGATAGAACGGAATACGCCTCCATTTGGCTTTGCTGGTCCAGCAGGGCATATTGATGAAGGAGAACTGTCAGAAGATGCCGTCCGACGTGAAGTGCAAGAAGAAACAGGCTTTCAACTAACAAATGTCACTTTACTTACAGCAGACGAAGAACTTGATTGGAACTGGTGTAGACGTGGCATAGAAGTTCATTCTTGGTATCTGTATGAAGGAAGTATTGAGGGAGATGTAGACGAGACAAATGTTCGAGAAGTAAAATCAATTGGGTGGTATACCAAAGAACAGATAAAAACACTCACACTCGAACCTGTCTGGAAATATTGGTTTGAAAAATACAATATTATATGAAAGTAGCAATCTGTCACAGCATGCAATATGCTGAAAAAGCAAAAGAAGTCCAAGAATGGTTTCAAGCTCGTGGGCATGAAGCATTTCCTTCGTCATTTAATGAATTGTTTATTGGACTGAGTGATGAAGAAAAAGAAACACTAAAGCTCAAACAAAAATATGAACACGATG
>PFLZ01000015.1 GCA_002784795.1 Candidatus Magasanikbacteria bacterium CG_4_10_14_0_8_um_filter_42_12 | reverse complement strand
TTTGCATAACCTAGCTGTATATTAACATATGCTAGGTTACTTTTCCCACTAATTACCTAATCCTATTGTATGGAAAACACACCACAAGCATCAGAAACCCCAGACTATGCAAACATGACAGAAGAAGAACGTACTGCGGCGGCGATGAAACAAGCCGGGATGGCGCCAGGAGATGTGAAAAAAATGGTTGCAAAGAACATGGCAAAGAATATGGCCGAGAGTACAGCAAAAAGCTGGGTTCGCAGACTGCTCTCTCGATTTTTGAAGTTCTAGCCTTTTTTGACATTTCCCCATCTTATCCCTAGGTGGAGGACTTGACGGCATCGGTTTCTTCCTATATAATCGACACGCGTAACTTTTACGCCTTTTTTTCCGGCTCTGCAAACGCAAGACCGGACAGGATCGTTTTTTTTGTAAATTCATCCTGTTATTTCTATAAAACAAAGTATCATACCGCTGGATACAAAACTGTGCTGACCACTCAGCCCAGTGCGGTGAATTATGTATGCCACTATGGCAGATTTTGATCGTTCCAAAGCTCACGTCAACGTGGGTACCATTGGTCACGTAGACCATGGAAAAACAACGACCACTGCAGCGATTCTCGCTGTTGCTGGCGCACATGGGCTCATCGCTCAGACAAAAGGTGTTGATGCTATCGACGCTGCACCAGAAGAAAAAGCACGTGGTATTACTATCGCGACTGCACACGTAGAATACGAAACAGAAGCTCGTCACTACGCTCACGTCGACTGTCCAGGACATGCTGATTACGTAAAGAACATGATCACCGGTGCTGCACAGATGGATGGTGCTATCCTCGTCGTATCAGCTGCTGACGGCCCAATGCCTCAGACACGAGAACACATCTTGCTTGCTCGTCAGGTAGGTGTGCCTTACATTGTTGTCTTTTTGAACAAAGTTGACCAAGTATCTGATCCAGAACTTATCGACCTCGTAGAAGAAGAAATCAAAGACCTCTTGAACAAATACGATTTCCCTGGAGATACTACTCCAATCATTCGTGGTTCAGCGTTGAAAGCTCTTGAAAATCCATCAGATGAAGCTGCGAGTAAGCCAATCATGGATCTTTTGAAGACCCTCGACGAATACATCCCAACTCCAGAACGTGACCTCGACAAGCCATTCTTCATGTCTATCGAGGACGTCTTCTCTATTGAAGGACGTGGTACTGTAGTTACTGGTCGTGTTGACCGTGGTGCAGTAAAAGTTGGTGAAGAAGTAGAAATCGTTGGAATGAAAGCGGAAACAAGTAAGACAACTGTGACTGGTGTTGAAATGTTCAACAAGAGTCTTGACCGTGCGCAAGCTGGTGACAACGCAGGTGTCCTCCTCCGTGGTACAAAGAAAGACGAAGTTGAGCGTGGTCAAGTACTGGCAAAACCAGGTACAATCACTCCTCATACTGAATTCGAAGCTGAGGTTGTTGCGCTCACCAAAGAAGAAGGTGGACGACACAAACCATTTTTCAACAGCTACAAACCACAGTTTTACATCAACACAACTGATGTAACTGGAGAAGTTACATTGCCAGCGGGAACAGACATGGTTATGCCTGGTGATACTGTCAACCTTACTATCAAACTCATCGTACCAGTTGCTCTCGAAGAAAAGACTCGTTTCGCTATCCGCGAAGGTGGTCGTACTGTCGGAGCTGGTGTGGTAACAAAG
>PFLZ01000031.1:845-1710 GCA_002784795.1 Candidatus Magasanikbacteria bacterium CG_4_10_14_0_8_um_filter_42_12 | reverse complement strand
TTATACTTCATGGTTACCCTTTGTAACCTCTAGTGTACCAAAGTGTTACCGCATATGGGTGACTGTACACTTTCTTGACAAGAGATGCTCATGCGCTATACTAAGAGTGATCCTTCGGGTAGCATTATCTCATTCTATACATCTCCCTAGGATTACCTATATCGGTGGTGTCTGCTGATCCGTTCAGAGACATTGTCCTGCGGTTGTCCACTTGATACATAGGGATGATGATAGCGCTGCCCAATACAAGGGTCATGAAGACACAAACCCGACTCCGGTCGGGTTTTGTCTTTTTTGCGAAGCTTGTGTTTTCTTTTGATTTGGATATACTTTCCTCTGCTATAAACAGACTATAGTGCAGTTGGTACCCGCCCGCCATCGCAAGCCTATAGCTTGCTTAGGAGTTGCGGGCTGGGCCCGCCTGCCACGCCTGTTTCGGGGATTAGCGCAGTTGGTAGCGCGCACGGCTGGGGGTCGTGAGGTCACGAGTTCAAGTCTCGTATCCCCGACAGAGGCATGGCGGGCAGGGGTCCTGAGGTCGGCGGTTCGAGCCCGCCTAGTCTGACATCTTTCTATAACACGCATATATGAATACTATTACTTGGCAAGACTTTGAAAACGTGTTTCTCGCCGTTGGTACTATTTTGACTGCAGAAGTATTTCCTGAAGCAAAAAAAACAGCATACAAAATTACTGCTGATTTTGGAGAACATGGTGTGAAAAAACAAGTGCTCAGATAACCGTGCTATACACACCAGAAGTATTGGTTGGAAAACAAATTATCGGTGTGTTGAATTTTCCACCAAAACAAATTGGGACATATATGTCAGAATTTTTGTTGACAGGATTTTATCGTGAAGATGGT
>PFLZ01000031.1:0-757 GCA_002784795.1 Candidatus Magasanikbacteria bacterium CG_4_10_14_0_8_um_filter_42_12 | reverse complement strand
GACAGATATGTGACTAATCCGGTATAGTTTTGGTCCTATGTATCAAACGTTACTGTATTACAAGATTGAACACATAAAGTACCCTGAGTCTGAAATGAAAAAACATCTCGAGGTATGTAAAGCGCTCCAGCTCAAAGGGCGTATCTTACTCAGCAAAGATGGTATCAATGGGAATATTGGTGGAACACTAGAGAGTGTTTGTCTCTATCGAGCATACATGGACGCTCATAATACGTTCAAGCACATTGATTTCAAACAGCATGACAGCGAGATCATGCCATTCCCAAGATTATCTATCAAAGTGCGAGATGAAATTGTCACGACCGAAGCACGCGAAGATATCGATTGGAAGAATAGGGGACAGTATGTTGGTCGTGATACATTTCATGAATGGCTCAAGGCTGGAGAAGAAATGGTCATCATCGATATGCGAAATGATTATGAGTGGGCAATAGGGCATTTTAAAAATGCAGTGAAACCTCCCGTCAAATATTTTCGAGAGATCAAAAACACGATGGAGTATTACGAACAGTTCAAAGACAAAAAAATTGTCATGTATTGTACCGGAGGGATTCGTTGTGAACCGGCGACTGCATTGTTTGTGAAGTACGGCTTTGATAAAAAAAATGTGTATCACCTGGAAGGTGGTATTGTAAAATATGCAGAGAAGTATGGAAATGAAGGATTTTTTGAAGGAAAGTGTTTTACGTTTGATGATCGCATTGCGATTGCAATCAATACGACTGACACAGCTGTC
>PFLZ01000167.1 GCA_002784795.1 Candidatus Magasanikbacteria bacterium CG_4_10_14_0_8_um_filter_42_12 | reverse complement strand
TCAGCAGGAGCGAGCTTTGCAGACCCTAGCTGGACAAATGGCAGTGTGATCCTCGCGGCAAACGATGCTATCGAGCAGAGTGGTATTGTGAGGCATACATTTACCTTCCGAGCGCCAAAGACTGCAGGAAACTATACCTTTACAGCAGGATTGCAAGTAGATGGGCAACGTCTCGATACATTTGATATCAGTGTGCATGTCACAGAAAATGCCCCACTCAATTATGTCGCACCATCATTTGGAAACAGCACAGAAATAGGAGATATAGAAACACCACGACTTGCCGAAGAGCCACGTATTCGTGTGGGCATTTCTACAGACGACCAGACACTCCAGTTTGTGTCATACGAAGATGACTATCGAGTATTGAATGACGGAGAAGAAGTTGGTGTTCTTCCACAAAAAAAGATTGCTATCATGACCTATCTCGATGGCGTGTATTCATTTGATGGCAGTGATGTCATATTTCAGACCACTGGCGTGCTCCGTCTCGAACCAGTGAATAATCCGCACGCTGTTTTTACCCTCATGGATGTGTCGCGTCCGATGAGTTGGGTTGGGCCTGGAGATTTCAACAAATATCGTGGGGTGCTCGAATATAGAAAAGGAACAAAAGACGATGTGTTGTATGCAGTCAATGATTTGTTTCTTGAGGATTATGTCAAAGGAATTTCTGAAACAGGAAGAGGAAACCAATTTGAATTTGTAAAAGCAAATCTGACTGCAGCGCGAACCTACGCATACCTGAGCAAAAACAAATATCCATTTTTTGATGTCCTCGGCAGTACCTATGATCAGCTCTATCTCGGGTACAACGTAGAAGTCTACAATCCGCAAGTACCAGAAGCCTCAGCAGCCTCACGTGGGCGCATGGTCACCTATGATGGAGAAGTAGTCATCACGCCATACTTTGGCAATAGCAGCGGTTATACAAAGAGTTGGAAGAGTGTGTGGGGTGGCAGTGAAAAGCCATGGCTCGTGCCAGTCAAAGCATCGTACGATCTTCGTGATGGCAAGTTGCAGTTTGGGCATGGAGTAGGGATGAGTCAGCGTGATGCAAATATCCGTGCAAAAGAAGAAGGATCTGATTACAAAGCATTGTTGCAGTATTATTATACTGGGGTGGAAGCTGCGTTGATGTATGAGTAGACCTTCAAAAACAGGAATTTTTACCGGCTTATAACGGCATGTGTTTATCTCATGTAGAAAGTATTATACTTGTATAATTTATCATAAAAAAATATGAGAACAGGAATACCAACAGGAGAACGCTATGAAAGTACAGGATTTGTTCACCATGAAGAAGGAGACGATAGTACACAGCGAGAAAAGGAAATGCATGAACTAGGTGCTTTGTTACAAGAGGTTCATTCCGTATATGAGATTGTGCACATCATCGATTCCTTTGTACAAAAAGTGACTGTAGAACGTGGAGATGACGCACATAGTGAATATGGAAAACATTTTTTAACTGATTCCATAAAGAATATTATTGAAAGTAAAAATGTAGAACTGAAAGTTGAACAGGATGGACTTGAAGAAACATCTGCAAATATGCAAGCTAATATTGCAGTGATGGAGAAAATGGTCGAGCTCGATGTTTCACGTCATCCACTTACGAGGAAGGTTGGAGAGTTTAATCTCTCCTGGGTCTAATTCCCCGCCCCTCTGGGGCGTGATACAATAGATCCATGAGTAAGTATATACACAAAAGCC
>PFLZ01000159.1 GCA_002784795.1 Candidatus Magasanikbacteria bacterium CG_4_10_14_0_8_um_filter_42_12 | reverse complement strand
GTTATCCAGAAAGTGTTGCTCTCTTAACTTGAACTTTTAAAAAAAAGACACGAAAAAGGCATTTTTTGCCTCTAATAAGCAAATTTTCAACCTGTATGCAAAATGGGGATAACCGCCGCAGAAGCTATGGCTATACCAGTAGATCTGCCCAAGAGCAGGAACCTCAACGGGAGGAGCGTCCTGTCAGACAATTGACCAGAAAAGAACCGCCAGCCAGAGAAAAAGCCCCAGTTGATTGGGTGGGGTGGCTTTTGTTTCCATTTCGTCTCCTCGGCATGCTCCTGATTCATGTCTTCAAGGCCCTCGGATGGGTATTGAAAAAGATTCCTTGGGGAGCACCATTTCGAAAAGGCAATGGAAAAAGAACATTCAAGATTCTGATGGTTCTTTTTATCATGGGACTGATTGGGGCTATTGGCCTCATCGCATGGGCGAGCAAAGATCTCCCAGATCCAAACAAACTGACAGATAGACAAATCGCACAGAGTACAAAAATCTACGATCGTACAGGAGAACACATTCTCTATGAAGTATTCGAAGATCAAAAACGAACACTCGTCACACTCGACGAACTACCAGACTACCTGGTCCAGGGAGTCATCGCTACAGAAGATACAAAATTTTATGAGCACCATGGCGTGAGACCACTGAGTATTCTACGTGCCGTCGTCTATGGATTGCTCCCAGGAAGAAAAATAGAAGGAACATCGACGCTCACACAACAGCTCGTCAAAAATGCTATTCTCACAAATGAACGAAGACTGAGCAGAAAATTGAAAGAATTTATTCTCTCCGTTCGTCTCGAACAAGTATATACAAAAGATCAGATTCTGCAGATCTACTTTAATGAAATTCCATACGGGTCTACGAACTATGGTGTCGAATCTGCTGCACAAAGTTATTTTGGCAAAGCAGCTTCAGACCTCACACTCGCAGAAGCTGCAACACTCGCGGGCATGCCACAGCAACCAAGTAGATTTCTCAATGATCTCGACAGACTGAAAGAACGACGCAACTTTGTGCTTCGTCGAATGAATGAAGAAGGATATATTTCTGAAGCAGAAAAGACAGCAGCACAAGCAGAACCACTCAATCTCGATGTATCATATTCAAATATCGATGCCCCACATTTTGTATTGTATGTAAAAGAAAAATTGGTAGAAGATTATGGAGAACAAATGATCGATACCGGCGGACTAAAAGTCATCACGTCGCTCGACTGGGAAAAACAACAAATTGCAGAAGCCGTCGTAGACGAAGTCGGCACACCAAAACTTGCAGAGGCGGGCGCAAACAATACATCCCTCGTTGCACTGGATCCTCGAACAGGACAAATCCTCGCGATGGTCGGGTCAAAAGATTTTTATGATGATAGTATCGATGGACAGTTCAATGTCGCAACACTAGGAAAACGTCAGCCAGGATCCTCGTTCAAACCAATCATTTACGCAGCAGCATTTGAAAAGGGCTACACACCAAACACGATTCTCTACGATGTTGTCACAAATTTTGCGTCATCAGGAAAATCCTACACACCAAAAAACTACGACCTCTCTGAACATGGTCCCGTCACCATGCGCCAGGCACTCCAAGGATCACTCAACATCCCAGCAGTAAAAGCACTCTATCTGGTAGGAGATCAAAAAGGCGTCGACTTTGCAGAACGGCTTGGATATACAACCCTTAGCGAAGGAGACTTCGGACTTTCACTCGTACTCGGTGGAGGAGAAGTACGCCTCATAGATCATGTCAGTGCCTATGCGGTATTTGCGAATGAAGGAGTAAAACACACACCAGTCAGTATATTGAAAGTAGAAGACAAAAATGGAGACATCATGTATGAATGGAAACAAGACAAAGGAGAAAAAGTATTGGACAAACGCATCACAGATACACTCTCAAACGTCCTGAGTGACGATGGCGCGCGCGCATACGCATTTGGGGCTGGAGGTATCCTCACACTGCCAGGACGGCCAGTAGCAGCAAAAACAGGGACAACAAATGGATATGTCGATGCATGGACAGTCGGATACACGCCATCCCTCGTCGCCGGCGTGTGGGCAGGCAACACAGACAACACGGCAATGAAGCGTGGCTACGGAGGCAGTAGTGTTGCAGCACCAATCTGGAACGAATTTATGAAACGCTCACTCGAAGGAAGTTCTGTAGAATCATTTGCACCATTGCCAGAAATAAAAACAGACAAACCCGTGCTGAATGGCTCAACAGGTGGTGGCATCACATTGAAGGTAGACGAGGTAACAGGAAAAATAGCAACAAGTTCGACGCCAGAACAATACATCGTCGAAAAAACATTTATCCAACCACATTCTATTCTTCACTACGTGAATAAAGATGATCCACAAGGACCAGCACCAGAAGATCCAAACGTGGATTCACAATATGCTATCTGGGAACAAGCAATCCAAGACTGGATTGTCCGAAAACAAGATGAAGATCCTGAATGGAAACTCAGTTTTGGAGAACCACCTACTGAATATGATGACAGTCATTCTCTCGAGCTGATTCCGTCGCTCGAAATCATCTATCCGGCACCAAGTAGCACCATCCACTCTCGACAAATTGATACAGACATCCGTGTTAGTGCACCGCGAGGTGTCACAAAAGTCACGTATCAACTCGATGGCGTGTATGTCGGTGTGGTACGAGAACATCCATTCAACCTCCACTATTATGCCCAAGGACTTTCTGAAGGAGTACATACGTTGATCGTACAGGTAGAAGATGATGTAGGAAATAAACTCACAAAAGAACTTTCCTTTACCCTCGCAAATGTTGGGATAGAGGCACCGAGTGTCTCATGGAGTGCAGGATCTGATGCGCTGAGCCAATCTGACTTTCCCCGTGTGTTTCTCTTGAGTGTATTCAAAAAAGAAGAAATAGCACGACTGGAAGTAAGCGCCACAAAAGGAAGTCAAACCATGTTGATCAGTACTATTACAGACTTTTCAACACTTGATTTCAACAACGGCATCGCCATCACATGGCAATCGACACCAGAGTCTGGCACATGGACACTGATCGCAAAAACAGTAGGAAAAGATGGCAGTGAATCGACGGATACAAAACAGGTGAGTGTAGGGTTGTAAAATTAGTATCAAACAATAAAAAAACAACGTACAATTCCGTACGTTGTTTTTTTGTTCTCTCTTTCAAGATCTATTCTATAAATCTTCTCGAAAGTATCTCACCAATGAACAAGTAACCTACTACTCTAATTTACTGCCGTATCGGCATCACGATATATAAATAGTCCTCAGTATCAGCAGGACGGAACATACAAGGCTGTTCACTGCTGTTCACAAGAAATCGTACACTCGATCCAGCAATGTGTTGCAACCCATCGAGCACATACCGGTGATTGAGCAAAATAGAATTTTCTTGCCCCATAATTTCTCCATCTATCTCTGAACTGTGTTCACCAGATTGTGTACTCGTCGACGAAATACCAATATTTTTTTGTTCAGCGTTCATGTCAAACGAGACCGCATTGACGCCGTCTGATGTAAACAAACTAGCAGCTTTGATGCGTTTGATAAAATCATCCGTTGGGACAATCGCCGTTGTTGCAAATTCAGAAGGAATAATTTGTGTGTAATCAGGATATGTTCCTTCGACCAGACGAGATGTCATTTCCACTTGTCCGTATCGAAGTGCAATCTGTCCATCACTGAGCCACAGACGTACGTTGGTTTCATCAGAGTGAGAACCGCCGAGGACACGAATAATTTCATATGCAGTCCGAGAGGGGATAATGCAAGAAAATTCATCAACTCCCTGAGAAACAGAAAGTGTTTTTTCGGCAAGCCTATATGAATCTGTTGCTGCTAAGACAAGGCCTTTGTATCGTTCAGAAAAAAATTGACAACAGATACCAGCAAGTTCTGGACGTATTTCATTTTTTGATGCTGCGATCACGGTTTTTTGTAAGGCGTCTTTCACATCGCTTGCAGCGATAGTGTACGCATGCTGTTCATCAATTTCTGGAATAACAGGAAAATCATCAGAAGGCATTCCTTTTATTTTTGTACTGGATGATCCGCAAATGACAGAGAGTTCTGTGCCATCGAGTGCGATGGTAATTTGTTCATCAGGAAGAAGTTGTAAATAATCTCCCAAGACTTTTGCTGGGACGGTAAAGGATCCTGTAGATTCTACCTTTGCACGAAGATATGTTTTAAGTGCAATTTCCAAGTTTGTTGCAATCATTTCTACTCCTGATTCCTTTGCTTCGATGTAAACGTTTGTGAGTATAGGGAGACTACTTTGTCTACCAGCGATACCACTGACAAGCCCAAGAGATTCGATTATATTTTCCTTGGTACATGTAAATTTCATATCCCTATCTTAATTTATAAAATATATATTTTATCTTGTTGTAATAGTAAGGGGTGTGGAAACTGTGGACTTCGTTGTTTTTTTATGTTTGTGTAGCCGTTTTTTTGAATTCTTTATGCACATTTGATGTGTGTGTGAATGTGGGATGATATGTGTATATGTTTTTGTTTTTGTTTTTTGGGCCTAAGCTTGTTGATAGTGTGTATTGTTATACACGGTCTTGTGTGACTCTTACACAGCCCTTATACACAGGTTATGCTGCATCTGAGTACAGTCGTTGTTTGATATTTGCGAGGTCTTGTTTCAATTTCAAATCGTTTTCTAGCTCTGTTCGTATTTTTGTATGTGCGTGCATTGCTGTGGTGTGGTCTCTGCCACCGAGTTCTGTCCCAATGGCTGGATACGACATTTTCAATTCTTCTCGGAGCAAGTACATGACGATCTGTCGTGGAAATGCTAATCGTTTTTCGCGACTCTTGCCGAGGATATCATCGATGGCAACATCGAAGAATTCTGCGACAGTATTGACTGTTTCTCGTGGTGTGACTGCTTTGCGTGTGCCCTGTTGTTCAAAACTTGCGAGCACCGATTTGATAGATTCTTTTGTTGGTGCAATATTTTTGAGTTGGTGATAGGCGATGATTTTATTCAGAGCGCCTTCGAGTTCACGGATATTGCTTTGGACCGTCGTCGCAATGGCGTTGAGAATATCTGGTTCAAGAGGAAATTGTTTTTCTTGACTCTTTGATTCGAGAATCGCAAGTCGTGTTTCGAGATCTGGATTTGCAATGTCTGCAATCATGCCCCATTCAAATCTACTGCGCAAACGATCTTCGAGTGCAGGGATAGCTTTTGGTGGACGATCACTACTCATGACGACTTGTTTTCCTTGTTGATGCAGTTCATTGAATGTATGAAAGAATTCTTCTTGTGTTTGTTCTTTGCCGCCGATGAATTGGATATCATCGATGAGGAGAAGGTCCACATTGCGATACCGATCTTTGAATTCTTTTGCTTTTCCACTTTTTACAGAACTGACAAATTCGTTTGTGAATTTTTCTGAGCTGACGTAGAGGATGCGTGTCGACGGATTTCTCGTAAGCATTTCGTGTCCTATCGCTTGGAGCAAATGCGTCTTGCCGAGTCCGACACCACCATAGATAAAGAGTGGATTGTACGCTTCTCCTGGTCTATCTGCTACGGCTTGAGCTGCAGCGTGTGCAAGTTCATTCCCTTTCCCTACGATAAATGTATCGAAGGTGTATTTTATATTCAGACCAAATTGTGCACCGGGACTGAATTTTGGACTGGAATGAATAGGTGTTTCAGGAGTTGATACGGTAGGAATAGTGGAGAGTGTACACTCTTGTTCTTCAATATTTTTCATGCTCTCTACACGGTATTCAATTTTTTTGATTGGTTTTCCTGTGACTTTTTCTATGGTTGCAATAATGTCTTTGTGGTATTTGTTTTCGAGCCAGCTTTTTGTGAAAGCATTTGGCACACAGATGACCACTTGGCCAGTATCATACTTTGCAATACCGGTATGTTTGAACCATGTTGTGAAGTTTGGCTTGGACACTTTGAGTTCAAAATCAGCAAGGACGGACTGCCAAATTTCGTAATTTGTCATAGGAAGAGGCTAAGAGTAGCTTTGGTATCCAGTTTAGCACAGATAGCTATTTGAAAAAATGGCTTAAATTAAACAAAAAGTGTGTAACATGGGGAAAAGGTGTGGATAGTGTGGACAATTCATACTTACAGATAACGGATAATGCTGATATACGGATAAAAACTATGTGTTTGCTGTGTACCATATTACACAGCCCAGGTATTGACAAATTGTAGGAAAAGACGTATTATTGGGAACACCGAAGTACTGTATCAGTACATCAGCATTATCCGTTATCTGTAACATATGCCAAAAAGAACATATCAACCAAAAAAACGAAAACGTGCGAAAACTCATGGGTTCCGGTCACGTATGCAGACAAAAGATGGACGAGATGTCCTGAAGCGTCGACGAGACAAGGGACGCAAGAAGCTGACAGTGAGTGAAGAACGCACTGGAAAGCGCACACGAAAAACTCGATAAACAGCTATATAGCCCCGGAAACGGGGTTTTCTGTTATAATAGAGGCATGCGGATATCCAGATAATCCAGATGTACAGATATTTCATGTATGTTAAAGCCACAAAACCGTCTCAGAAAAATGAAAGACATTGAAATCCTCTTTAAAGAAGGGCGTTTTGTTGGTGGTGACCTTGTGACGTTGAAGCTCTGGTGGATCGACCCAGACAAGTATCCGAGACGTGAATATAGCAAAAATGACCTAAAATTTGGCTTTGTTGTGGGAAAAAAGGTAAGCAAAAGTGCTGTGAAGCGCAATCGGGTAAAGCGTCAGATGCGGGAAGTAATCAGATTGCTCCTCAAAGATGCCAAAATCAAGGACGGCGCCATGGTTTCTGTCATTGCAAAACCTTCTTCACTCGGTGCTTCCTACGAAGATATAGAAAAATCCATTGTGGATGTACTTCGAAAAGGGCGTCTGTTGCAGAATACATAACGCAGATAACATAACACAGCTTTTAAAACGTATGCGTCATGTTATCTGTGTCATGAGTCATTATCCATGTTATGAACATATTTCATTGGCCTAGAAAGCCTGTGCTCTGGCTGATTCGTTTTTATCAGAAATTCCTCTCTCCCGATCACAGCTTTTGGGCAAAAAAAAAGAACCCATATGGCTACTGTCGGTATTATCCAACGTGTAGTGTCTATGGATATCAAGCAATTGAAAAATATGGTGTGATTCGAGGTGGAGTGAAAGCAGTGTGGCGAGTATTGCGGTGTAATCCTTGGAGTAAAGGTGGAGTGGATGAAGTAAAATAAATTGAATTATCTCTGTATACTGACATTTCCTTCCTCGTCTATTCTCGTTTCAATAGAAAAAACTGTATCATTTTCAAATACAATAGCAGTCCCAGGCAACCCTCCATTAGCTATTTTTTTATCAATTACATCAGGAGTATAATCTGTGCAGTTGTACGTATGCACCACAGCTTCGGGAAGTCGTGTTTGTATATCCTGAACGTATTTTTCTGTGAGTAGTTTTGATGGTTTGGATAATAGATTTTCTTCCGATGTATTACATAGGGGAAGAAAAATATCAAAGTGACTATTTGGAAATTGAGTCTGTAATTGCGTGATTACATTTAGAACTTCATCTACATCATTTTCCACAGAATGTGCAAAAAAACGTCCTTTTTCGTTTCGAAAAGCAATTCCTACACAGCGAGAAAATCCATATGATTCTATTTTTTCATCTTGTGTCGCTGGCACAAAAACTATTTCACCTTGATCAACCAAAATTCTGCATTGTTCGCTTTTGTATTCATAAATTTTTGAGCTGTCTGAAAGAACGAAAAGCTGTGGGTGTAGAGAATCTGTTCCAAAAGGTTGTGCCGACTCTGCAAGTTGTCTGTTGTCTAATGCCTTAAACAAAGGAAAAGAATCTAGTCTTAGTTTTTCAGGCGAAAATTTTGTTGATTCCATAGTTTTGTAAGAACCTGTTTACAATCTATTTAGCAGAATACAGATAAAGGCAAGAATCATCATTTGTTGGGAGGTATGTAATTTTCTTTCACAATTTTTCCAC
>PFLZ01000047.1 GCA_002784795.1 Candidatus Magasanikbacteria bacterium CG_4_10_14_0_8_um_filter_42_12 | reverse complement strand
ATCATCGTAACGATAATATTTATAATTTACTTTTAAAGATAGTTCTTAATTAATTTGTCTACTTTTGCTAGGCAAGACCCTTATTTTTTATGAAATCTCAAACAACGGTCGTTGTGGGGGCGCAATGGGGGGATGAGGGGAAAGGGAAAATTACAGATGTACTTGCAAGTGATGCCGACTATGTTGTTCGTTTTCATGGTGGCAATAATGCAGGACATACCATTGTTGTGGGAGACAAAACATACAAACTCCATCTGCTACCGTCTGGTGTTGTTTCTGAGCACACGCATTCTGTGATAGGCAATGGTGTTGTGGTAGATCCAAAAGTGTTGCTCGAAGAAATTACTGAGATTACAAAAGAAGGAAAATCACTGAAGCTTTCTGTTAGTGAACGAGCCCATGTGATCATGCCATATCATATTGCTATGGACGAGGCACTCTCTGGTCACCAGGACGCACTGGGAGCGGGGAGTACAAAACGTGGTATCGCACCAGTGTATGCTGATAAAATGTATCGCCATGGCATTCGCATAGGGGACTTACTCGAGCCAGACATGTTTCGAGAAAAATTAGAAAAGGCATACGATTTTAATGTTGGCATGATTACCAATGTATTTCATGCACCATTTTCACGATTAAAAGAAGATATCGTACAAGAATATCTTGCGTTTGGACAACAACTTAAACAATATATTTGTGATACAGAAGTAGCATTAGCGACAGCGTATAGAGATGGCAAGCGTATTCTTTTTGAGGGAGCACAAGGCATGTCACTCGATCCGGATCACGGGCTGTATCCACATACCACGAGTTCCAATAATGTTGCTGCGCATGCAGAAGTAGGAAGCGGACTTGGTATCAACGATAAAAAGCGAATTGTTGGCGTCGTCAAAGCATATGTCAGTCGTGTTGGGACGAGTCCCTTTGTTACAGAGTTGACAGATACCGTTGGAGATCGTATTCGAGAAATAGGACAGGAATATGGGACGACTACAGGGAGAGCCAGACGCATAGGGTGGCTTGATCTTGTACAAGTACGTCAAAGTGTCCGCATGCATCCGCTTACCGAAATTGCAATTACAAAGCTTGATATATTGAATGGATTTGATGAAATTAAGGTGTGTACTGGATATTATATCGATGGCACACTGGTGCAGGAAATGCCAGCGAGTCTCAATGCTATGCGAAAAGCACAACCTGTCTATACAACACTTGCCGGATGGCAGCAGGTGTATACTGGAGATATGCCGACGGATATGAGAGGATTTGATCCTGCGGTACAGGCATATCTTTCGTTTATAGAAAAAGAAGTTGGATGTCCAATCGGTATAGTTTCATTTGGGCCAAAACGTTCTGAGACCGTTGTGCTTGCTTCTATTGTATCAGAAAAAAAAGAAAAGGAACTGACAGCTATTTCACCAATTGATGGAAGATATGGTATGCAACTCGAATCACTTGTTGAGTATCATTCAGAGTATGCACTCATGCGCGCACGCATGCGTGTCGAAATTGAATATCTCATTGCGCTCGGGGATGAGCCAGCATTCACACTTCTCGCACCATTTTCAGCAAGAGAAAAAGAACAGCTACATACACTCATAGCATCTTTTTCACTTGACGACGCCGCTCGTATAAAAGAAATAGAAGAACGTATTCATCATGATGTCAAAGCAGTTGAATTCTTTTTGCAAGAAACGTTACCTGCACTTGGTGTTGCGCATGCAATCCCATTTATACATATTGGATTAACGTCAGAAGACATCAATAACATCGCGTATCTGATAGCTTGGCGGGATTCTTTGACTGATGTATATCTCCCAGTAATTGATGCCTTGACAGCATCGCTTGGCACATATGCCAATACCTATCGGACGACACCTTTGCTAGCGTTGACGCACGGCCAGCCTGCAACGCCGACAACCGTGGGGAAAGAAATCGCGGTATTTGCCGACAGATTGCAACGCCAAAGAGGCATACTTGCAAACATGAGATTTTTTGCAAAGTGTAGTGGTGCGACTGGAACGTTTGCAGCCCATGGGGTATTGTCGTCAGATGTTGACTGGGTAGCGTTTCACAAATCATTTCTTGCGAGTTTTGGTTTTGATCAATTACTACTAACTACGCAAGTAAATCATTACGATACACTCGTAGAAAGTTATCAGACTGTGTTTCGTATCAATACCATCCTTCTTGATCTTGCACGAGACATGTGGTTCTACATTAGTCG
The DNA here is from genome assembly GCA_002784795.1 of Candidatus Magasanikbacteria bacterium CG_4_10_14_0_8_um_filter_42_12. Classification (GTDB taxonomy): domain Bacteria; phylum Patescibacteriota; class Patescibacteriia; order Magasanikbacterales; family UBA922; genus UBA12086. The sequence continues at coordinate 5,824 of PFLZ01000047.1, read as the reverse complement.
TGGTATTTTTCATCAAATTTCAGATAAACATCATGTCGGGTCAAGTACAATGCCACATAAAGTAAATCCTATTCATTTTGAAAATGCAGAAGGAAATATTGCTGTGGCGAATGGATTGCTTCATACGTTGACAAGCCATCTGCCTGTATCGAGAATGCAACGAGATCTGAGTGGAAGTACCGTGATTCGCAATCAAGGCGTTGCACTTGCGCATGCACTCCTTGCTGTGCAAAGTATGGCAAAAGGTATGACGACCATTACTCCAGACTCATCTGTATTGTTGCAAGAATTGCATGCCCATCCAGAAGTACTCACTGAAGCCATACAAACAATGTTGCGAAAGTACGGGAATCAAGATGCATATGAGAGATTGAAAGAGCTCAGCAGAGGTGAATCTGTGGATACGGTCGCACTGAGAAATTTCATTGCGTCCCTCGATCTTTCAGCAGAAGATCGTGATTTTCTCTTTACACTTACGCCAGAAAAGTATATTGGGTTGGCTGGATCTTTGGGAGAGAGAGTTTAAAAAATGTTATAAAAAAGAACAGCGCTAGTCGCTGTTCTTTTTTATTGCTATACTATAGGCATTCTTGTATGAGTTCACTCAAGCATTTTTTCATACCACACAGAGACAACAATTATCATCCGCATATATTACATACAAAGCGGGCGGTGTTGTATAGCGGTCTCTTCCTCGCAATGAAAACAATCGTTGTTGTTTTTGTACTTCTTGTTCCTGTGGAGGTCTACGTGATTCCAGACGTGCTTGCTGATCAGCAAGCACGATTGTTTACGCTGACAAATGAGGTGCGCCTCGCGAATGGCATCACGCCACTCTCGCAAGAACAGCGTCTCTATGCATCGTCACAACACAAGGCGACAGATATGGCGAATGCGTCCTACTTTGCGCATACAGGACCTGATGAAAGATCTCTTGCGAATTGGCTTGCAGAAGCACAATATCCCTATCATACCGCAGGGGAAAATTTAGCGATTGGATTTTCTGATCCTCGCGCACTTGTGAACGCGTGGGTGAATAGTCCAACACATCTTGCAAATTTGATTGATCCTGAGTATGAAGAAACCGGTATTGGTCTTGCGGCTGGTATGTACGATGGTGTTCCCGTCGTATATGTTGCCCAGCATTTTGGTACAGAAAAAAATGGGACCGAGATACCCGTTGTTCAAGCACCTATTGAAATAGAAGATCCTGTACCTGTTGTGATTGAAGAAGATACAACAGAAACAGCTATTGTTTCGAGTACTACATTTGGTGACGTCCTGGGGACAAAAGCAGATGAAGATATTGATGTTTTGGCAGAACCACTGGTCACAGAACATCCAGAAGAGAGTATTATCGTGACTACAGAACAAACAGAACCTATCGACGATCAGACACCTGACGCACTTCCTCCCGTAGATCTTGAAAGATCATTTGTACGATATGAAGAAATTGATGATACACATGTTCGCATTGCTGCGTTTGCAAGTATCAATGTACCATTTCGAACGGCGACGGTATTGATTGGGGGGACATCTATTCCTCTATCAGAAACAGATGGCAGCTATGGTGTGCTTTCGGGATCACTGGAAGTCGATCAACCTGTATCAGAATATTTTGCAGCAGTCTTAGCGCCGGAGCTTCGCATTACCGATGAACAAGGAGACGTCATGAGTTATGCACTCCACTGGCAACATCTGCCAAAAGTCACACTCACACCAGTAGAACAATATACTGCATCAAAGTCGTTGCTTTCTTCCATTACAAATTTGTTCAATGTAACGAATGGTATCTTTTTCTTCTTTATTGGATTCTTTACGATCGCGCTCTTGTTGAATATTTTTTGGGAGGTCAAGTATCAACATCATCATGTAACGGTACAAACACTTGGATTGATTCTTCTCCTTATTACTCTTGTCGCTATTTAGCATGTTCTTTCGTAGAAAAAAACCAGAGTCACTTTCTGACCTCACCATGCATCAAGGTATTTTTCGAGCTCGCATAACCTTATTTGAAGGTATTGCACTCATGCTCAGTGGGACTATTGGTGCCGGTGTGCTCGGGCTTCCGTATGCTGTCGCCAAGTCTGGCGTATTGATTGGGGCATTGTATATTGTTGGCATTGGGCTCCTCATGATAGGACTCAATCTCATGCTGGGAGAAGTCGCAGTGAGAACAAATGGTTCATTTCAGCTCGTCGGATTTGCAAAAAAATATCTTGGGAAAACAGGTGGAGTAATCATGACCATCATGATGTATGGCATGCTTTTTGGTGCGCTGGTTATTTATTTGATTGGAGAAGGAGTGACACTTGCGGCACTGTTTGGTGGTAGTGCATTTCATTGGAGTTTGATCTTTTTTGTCTTTGCTTCGATGCTGGTTATCTTTGGTATGCGGACGCTGAAGACTGCAGAGCTTTTGCTCACTATTGGCATTTTGACAGTTGTTCTGTTGATCACGAGTTTTAGCGTTCCTCATATCGATGTCGTGCATCTCTATACGACCAATCTTGCATTTTTGTTTTTGCCATACGGTGTCGTGTTATTTTCTTTTCATGGGACGACGGCTGTGCCAGAGATGTATAGTGTGCTTCGTCATGACAATGGCACGTTCAAAAAAGCAATTATTATCGGTGGCCTTGTTGTCATGGCGTTGTACTTACTCTTTTCATTTGTCGCTGTCGGAGTGACTGGCGCAAATACGACACAGATTGCGACTATTGGGCTTGGCAATCAACTCGGGCGTGTGATGTTTCTTTTTGGCAATGCCTTTGCTTTTTTTGCGATGGCGACAAGTTTTTTGCTCAATGGTGTTGCACTCAAAGATTCGCTGTCATGGGATTACAAGTTGCCTACGAGTATTGCCGCACTTATTGCACTTGGTGTTCCGCTGACGGTTGTGCTCCTTGGGCTCAGGCAATTTGTAGAAGCAATTAACATTGTTGGTGGAATTTTTGGAAGTCTTGAAATGCTATTAGTGTTGCTCATATATTGGCGAGCAAAAAAATTGGGGGATCTTGATCCAGGGAAATATAGACTGCATCATATCGCACTCATCGGAGCACTCCTCTTGCTCGTGCTGACGGCTGGGGCGATATACAGTGTGTTTAAGATTTTTGTATAACACGAATCACGTAGCACATAGCACGTAACAATCTCGCTATGAATGTCAGAATGGCTCGCGGAGTAAGATTACGTTTCGCTCCGCTCCACTAAGATTACTTTTGCCTTGCGGCAAAAAAGATTGAAGATTATGCTACATGCTAAGAAGGACATACATATTATGCATGTCCTTCTTTTTTATGAAAAAATCTTCAGTCTTGTTTCACCGTAGGTGAAACAAAGTCTTAGCGAAGCGTAGTCTTCCGTTGCGACATCTCATTACTTACGTGCTACGATTGTTACGTGCTATGTGATTCCGTGCTAACTAATAACTTTATCCGCGAGTCCATACGTCACCGCTTCTTCTGCTGACATAAAGTAATCACGATCAGCATCTTTTTCTACTTTTTCAAATGTCTGTCCACTGTGTTTTGCGAGAATTTCGTTCAAATGTTTTTTCATTTTGATAATGCGTTCTGCATGAATTTGGATATCACTTGCTTGCCCTTGTGTACCACCGAGGACTTGGTGGATCATGACTTCACTGTTTGGGAGGACAAAGCGCTTTCCTTTTTCTCCTGCAGCGAGGAGAACAGATCCCATGCTTGCTGCCATGCCGATACAAATGGTAGAGACATGTGGTTTTACAAATTGCATCGTGTCATAGATCGCCATGCCTGCCGTCACAGAGCCACCAGGGGAGTTGATATAGAGTTTGATATCCTTTTCCGCATCTTGATTTGCGAGAAAGAGGAGCTGCGCAATAACGGTATTAGCGACAGCATCATCTATAGCACTGCCAAGAAAGATAATACGGTCTTTCAACAGGCGAGAGTAAATGTCATAGGCGCGTTCGCCACCGGTTGTTTTTTCGATTACGGTTGGGATGAGGTATTGAGAATTCATAGTAGTAATTAGCAATAAGCAACAAACAATAAACATTGTTTATATAGTATAGCATAATGTAGAGTTGTCAGTCTTGTCAAGAGAGTGACAGATATTTTAGAACGTTCCCCTCCTTACGAAGGAGGGGACAGGGGAGGTTTCATAGAAGTAAGAACAGTGGTAATGCGATAACCCCACCCTAACCCTCCCCTTCGTAAGGGGAGGGAAATGATTTTGTTATTGACAAGTGTCGTTTTTTCATGTAGGTTCATCTATTCAAACTAGGAGAAATCCTCCTAGTTTGATATGATATTTCGAGAGATCAAAAGAGCGTGGATGCGACAGATACGTTTGTGTGCAGGGCAGTCCTGTACGTTGACGTCTGGTCGCATTCAATTCGGAGGAATCGCCATGCGTGGTACACTGCTCATCGTTCTGGCTCTGTTCGGTTTCATTTACAGCTCGGGATGCGTCGCAGACCTGGCAGGAACGACGAACACTAAACCGAGCACACTCAAGATCGGCAAGGCCGACGGCGGAACGGTCAGTGTGGTGCCACTGGACGTTGGTGAGAAGATGTTCGGGAAGATCATGTGCTTCGGTACATGTGATATCTCCATCATCCGCCCGGACGGGACGCCTGCGCCGATCTGGTACAAGTGGGGAGATCAGTTCCTGCTTGACGAGACGACCCCGTTGGAACACTACTCTGCCTCGGAGGAGGACATCTACTTCGAACTGGTCGAGGACGCGTGGATTGTTCTCATCCTGGAGGATGCTCCACCTGAAAATGGTGGGCCGCCCATGATTCTGGTGTCACACCAACAGGCGTTCCAGTTCACCAACAACTTCGGGGAACCAACCTGCTTCCTCGACATTTGGGACATGGACGTCGGGGCACGGCATGAGTACTTCGTGCTCTTCATGCCCTACGGCACCTGCTCCTGATCTCTCATCTCTCATCTCGCGGCCGGCGTGGCGCGCTCTTCGGAGCTGCGCTACGCTGGTCGTTCGTTCATCTCAAAAAAGGATAGAAATTGCTAAGATAAGGCAATTTTTTTGTTTATACACTTGACAAAGGTGCTTTTTTATGCTATATTTCACCGTTCAAAATAGGACACAAGTACTTATTTTGACATGCTATTTACAATGCAAGAGAACATGTTTGTGGTGCGGTTTATTCGATCGTGCTTGCTGCAGAAATGCTGTAGTTAAGTGCGTCGTGAGACCGCATCACCAAGGAGACCACGATGCGTTTCGCCATGACCGCCGCCCTCGCCCTGACCCTTGCCGCCTGCGACGCCGAGACCACCGTGCCCGTCCAGACCGCCTGCCCCGAGCAGGTGGACACGACGACGCCGAGCGATGAGACCCTCACCCCGCCCTTGGCGTGGGTCGAGTGCGTCTCGACGTGTCGGTTGAGTGTCACGAGCGATACGGGTTTTACCCAGCAGGTCTGGGATCCAATCGATCCTGACCTCAACCTGTACAACTTTGAGTTTTCGGGAGAGATCCCTGTGCAGGTTCGCGCTGGACTCGTATTCGAGATTGAGGTTCTCGGCGTGACCGGAGACGGTGGTGTCTACGGTGGGGCCTTCCTCACCATGGACGCGGAAGATTATGTCTTCCAATTCGACGTACTTGGGGGAGGTGTCCACACGTCGAAGTTCATCTCGATCGCACCACAACCAGGCGAAATCGAGACGTTCGAGGTGGTGCGCTACCTCTACTAGCGTCTCGAGCATGTTCGCTTGTAGCGACTCTGCCACGATGCTTCGGTATCGTGTTGCAGGGTCGCGTGTGTTTTTTCGATGATATCGAAACTGATGAGTCTTTG
>PFLZ01000154.1 GCA_002784795.1 Candidatus Magasanikbacteria bacterium CG_4_10_14_0_8_um_filter_42_12 | reverse complement strand
GCGGAGAAAAGGAAGCAAAGAAGCTTGTTGCAGAGAAACTCTCAAAGTACAATGGTATCATTGTCCCAGGAGGGTTTGGGACGCGTGGTATCGAAGGTATTATTTCAGCAATTCAATTTGCACGTGAGAAAAAGATTCCATATCTTGGGCTTTGCTACGGTATGCAGCTCGCGACGATTGAGTTTGCTCGTCATGTCTTGAAGAAAAAAGGTGCACATACGGTAGAAGTCAATGAAAAAGCGCCACATCAAATCATCGTAGTCAATCCAAATCAAGCCAAAAATATTGCTGAAGAAAAGTATGGAGGGACTATGCGTCTCGGTGCGTATGATTGTGATCTGCTCGCAGGATCAAAAACAAGAGAAGCCTATGGCACAGCGCATATTTCAGAGCGTCATCGCCATCGATACGAGTTTAATAACGAATATCGTGAGGAAATGGACAATGCAGGTTTGAAAGTTGTTGGCGTAAATCCAGAATCAGATCTTGTAGAGATTGTCGAGCTTGAAAATCATCCATTCTTTGTAGGAACGCAGTTTCATCCGGAATTCAAATCCCGCCCAATGCGACCACATCCGTTGTTTCGAGAGTTTGTGAAAGCTGCGAAGAAGTAGATTTGTTGATTGGATTATTAGTTGATTAGGTAATTAAAAAACTGAGCTGTGAGGCTCAGTTTTTTGGCTAAAAAATGAAAGAGCCCGCACCATACTGGTATGGTGCGGGCTTATCTATCGTCTGTACGGAGCCTCTTCAGGAATCACTGACCTCCTCACTGTCTGCGAGGAACTGCGTCGGCGTGATGGCGATGTAGAGAACGGACTCGCCGGTCTCGATCTGCCGCTGCGCTTCCTTAAGGCGTCGCCGCACAGTCTCGTCGTTGCACGACTCGAGGTAGTGCCTCACGTCGTTGTGGAACTTGATTGATGCACCCGTCTTGCCGATTTGCCAATTGGCGGGTGGCGGCAGTTTCGATGGCATGTGGACCTCCAGGTGATAGGTTCTGGTAAATTACCCTCTAGTGTTGCATTTTGTCAAGTGTAGAAGAAAATGAAGCTCCCCGCCCCTCTGGGGCGGGGAGCTTCATTTCAATAAAACTTCCCATAGATAAAATATTTAGCAATAATTTTTTTTCAAACATCTTCCTCGTAACAGCGAAGATTACCTTTCTTAGCTTAATATATATAGTCTAGTCGTTTCACTTCAATCTTGCAACAAAAAAGAACCTCGTAAGAGGTTCTTTTTTACAAAGTAAATATTATTCTTTTGTTTTGAATGCCTCCAAAGCTTTTTTATATCATCCAAGAGTCTATCACGATATTCTGCATCTTTATGGGACTGTCCTTTCTCGACAGCAATTTGTAAAGTTTGCAAATCTGATATCACCGTATTTCTGTCTTTAAATGTATAATTTTCTTTTCTACCATTTGGAGCCATGAACACATCATGCTCAATAGCTCCTGAGCCATCTGGCAATAACATTATGTCTCGATCACCTTCATGTTGTCCCATTTCTGCTCTATTGCTCAGGTTTACCACAAACGCATTTGGATCTTCAAATAATGATCTTAACTGTTGCAATGTTTGATACTGCTGATCATTGAATTGATTGTCAATTTCGAATCTATTATCGGCAGAGTTCCGAAGACCATCTGCAATTTCATGTAACCTATCTTCAAACGCTACCCTACTAGCTTCACCATAGCCTGTTTCTGTTTGCATATAATTAATTGATTGGTTCATTAAACTCAAATGAAGCCTCAATCGCTTTTGCATCTTCAAGATACATGTCAAAGGTATCTTCTGTTGCCGTATAGGTCAAAATGTACGCATTTTTGTCTTTGAGAACGTAGGTATTTCGAATTTTCATTGGTTTGTCAGATTTTTCTGGATATTCAGCGGTATAGGTCATGACACCTGCTTCCATTCCACCAAGCATTGTTTTATCTGTAGTGAGAATATTGGCATTTTTGAGACGCTTCATGGTATCGTCTTTGATAATGCCAGTGTACTGATCTAGCGTGACAGGAGGAAAGGCACTCAAGTCTTGCTTTGTGAAGCCCACATTGCTTTGCAATCCATCAGCACCAGCTTTTGCAAGGAATACCACACCGTTTCCGTTTGGATTTTTTTCTTGCTTCCAGTCTGCTGGATAGTAGAGCGTGATCCCTGCTGCAAAGTCTTTGTATTTCATTGGTGCTGCGTCACTCGTAGTTGCACTGCCTCCATCACCATCTGATGGTGCTCCTGCTGGCGTAGAGCATCCTGCACCGATCAGGGCGAGGGCGACTGCTACTCCCGCGATTGTTTTCTTTGTATCCATAGGATATCTATTAAAATAAAAATAATGTTAATTATAGCAATTAGAAGGTAAATGATGAAACCATTTTTCCTACTGTCGGCATGAATGCTTCAAAATCATCTGGTACGCCTGTGTAGGTGATGATATACACATATCCATCGTATACGGTATATATCTGGTATGTTTCAGAGAGATAGTCAGTAGCTGGATATGTGCCAGAAAAGTGAACAACTTTTGCAGGTTCACCATCGAGTTGAGCATCCCCCTGTTTTGTGATTTGCAAATTCTCCATGTACTGTGACAGTGCATTGGTTGCTTGCGTACTGAATTCTTCGAGAGAAAGTTCTGATGCACTGATGTCTTGTGCTGCGATACTCACAGTCTCTTGGTACGAATCATTTGAATTTTGGAGTGGGGAAGCAAGGACAACGACTGTAGGGCTCGCACCAGGTGATACTGTCCAATCACTTGGGTATTCGATAGTTATGCCTTCTTCTTCGTTTGTATATGTTTCAAATGTAACATCTTCTGGTAATGCGATATTTTCGTCATTCACCATGAGTGAATCGAGTTCATCATCAGACATGGTGTCTGAAAAATTTGCACTATCATCTGGTGATTGGCCAACAGCCATATAGAAATAAACACCTCCAGCGAGTAGTCCGAGTAGGACAAGTACCCCAACAGCGAGTGCGATCTTTTTTCCCATAGGATGAGATTATAGATTATTTAATAATAAGTGGTCTTGTGAAAAATTTTGGATCGAGTTGTTCGATATTATCTCGAATCGTTTGTCGTATGTCAACGAGATCTGAAAATTGATAGAAAAACACAAGTTTTTCTTCTGCCACAGTTGTTGGCGTAGCAGCGGGCTTGTCACGCAAGACAAAATTTGCAAAGACTTCTGCAATATCTTCTTCTGGTGCTGTAGAAGAATAGTTTGTGAGAAAATCATCAGGGTGGTCAATTGCAAAATAATACGCAGCATCTTCCCCAGCGCCATCTACGTCATTATACCATGCATCAAACATGTCACCTTCCCAAAATGTCATGAAATACTGATTGTAATACGATTTTTCAAATACACATCCTTCTTGGAGCAATACGGTACTACAGTCATCTTCATAATAAATACCAGGATCTGCTTGGCTCTCATTCAATGTGAGGAGATGTCCGAATTCATGTACAAGACTGTACACAAAATCTTGTTCATCAAATATTTTTCCGTCCTTCAGAGCATCTACAGGATCGATATACAATTCCCACACATTGTTCTCATCCAGTCGTACCGAGGCGAGCGAATTTTCTATCCCATCTGTATTGATAATAAATGTTTTCAAATATGAAAATTCAGAAACTCCTTGAAATATATCAGCATAAAAGTTCCAGATGAATGTGTGTTCATCTAGATTTTGCATTTCTTTTGTATAAGTTGCATCAGAACCAAGTTCCTTTTTTGTGAGCGATCCATTGTTTCCAATGCTGTAGGTCGCGAGCATCAATCCTTCTGGATCATTGCCCGTGTAAGAGGGGAGTGTATCGAGATACGAAGTGACCAGTGCATTGCCGACAGGATAGACATTGCCGGGATCTTCTTCGACTGCAGATCTATCTACTGCTGTATACTCTGGGTCAGGGACTTCTTCTAATAAATAGCGGACAACAGCAAAAAGGAAAAAGGCGACGATTGCTGCTGCTAGTATCTTGAAAACAAGTTTTCCGCGCGATTTTTTTTGTGATGTATCCATATAGTATAAAAAAAATGATGCCACTATTGTACTATATAAGTATGGTACATGCCTAGAGGAACGAGAAAAGCTGATCTTGATTTTTCCTTCTTTCTCACGTACTGTACAAGGACTATGAAAGACATCCGCCTTCGCCAAGGCTACGGCGGACAACGCTGAACGTATTATGAAAGACACTGAACTCATAAAACAGAAAATTGATATTGTTGATCTGATAGGGGAATACGTGCAGCTAAAGCCTGCAGGGATCAACCATAAGGGGCTTTGTCCATTTCATCAGGAAAAGTCTCCGTCTTTTATGGCAAATAGAGAGCGCCAAAGTTGGCATTGTTTTGGGTGCAATAAGGGTGGCGATGTGTTTAGTTTTGTGCAGGAGATAGAAGGGATGGATTTTGTAGAAGCATTGAAAATGCTTGCGCAAAAAGCAGGCATTCAGCTGACTAATACGTTTGAAGACAAAGAATCCTCGAGTCAAAAAAATAGAATAAAAGATATCAATGCAAAAGCCACAGCCTTTTATCATCATGTGTTATTGAATACAGAAGCATCAAAAGATGCCCGTGCGTACCTTGAAACGCGTGGATTGACAAAAGATACGATTGTTGATTGGCAGATTGGGTTTATTCCCGATCAGTGGGATCTCCTCACAACGTACTTATTGAAAAAGGGATATAGTATCGATGATCTCGTTGCATCGGGACTCACAATCAAAAAAGATGGAGCTACGGCGGGAAGTAGCAAAGGATTTTACGATAGATTTCGTGGACGCATCATGTTCCCCATCTGGGATGTCCATGGAAACGTCGTTGGATTCACAGGACGAGTATTGGTCGAAACAGAAAAAAGTGGAGGAAAATATGTGAATACACCACAAACACCTGTGTATGATAAATCTCGAGTAGTGTTTGGATTGAACAAAGCAAAGCAAGAAATCAGAAAAAAAGATGTCGTCGTGATGGTCGAGGGACAGATGGATGTGATCGCGTGTCACCAAGCGGGCATGAAAAATGTGGTCGCTACGAGCGGTACTGCCCTTACAAGCGAACAGATTGTCTTGCTAAAACGATACGCGACCAATGTAAATATGGCATTTGATGCAGATGAGGCTGGCGTCAAAGCAGCAAAACGAGGCATAGATATCGCCGTAGAGCAGGGTATGCGTGTACGTGTGATAGAAATTCCAGACGGAGCAGGAAAAGATCCAGATGAATGTTTGAAAAAAAATCCCGAGGTATGGTTTCAGGCTGTTGAAAAAGCAAGCCCTATGATGGATTGGTATTTTTCGCGTACGTTTGCAGGCAAAAATCTCTCTGATCCACAAGTAAAGCAACAGATCGTAGATATCCTTCTCCCTGAGATTACCCGCATTCCTTATGCTGTCGAGCGTGATCATTGGTTGCAACAGCTCGCCAGTCGGATAGGCGTAGATACCAATATTCTTCGGGAAGATATCAAGCGTGTTGAAAAAAAGACATCACCTCCTCCTATGGCTTCAGCGCAAGCTCCTACGCAGCCATCTTCTTCTACTATAAAAAAGGCCGTATCTCGCGAAGAACAGCTCTTTGAGCGGTATCTCATGGCAGTGCTTGTTTCTGGTGAAGGGGAGAGTCTCCTCCACGTGCAAGATCATCGTTTTCCACAGTTTCAGACGTTTGCGCTCTTTCCTCTTTACGAAAAGCTAAAAGTCCAGTATACTAGCGTTCGTTCTCTTCAAACCGATTCCTTTCGGGAATTTTTTGAAAAACAAGATGAGGAGAATCCTTTGGATATCCTGATCATGAAAGCACATCTGGAGCTCGATGACCTCGAAGCAAAAGATATGAAAAAGGAAGCTGAAGAAACACTTTTTGGCCTTCACGAGACGTTGCGCCAAGCCAGGCTCAAATCACTGGAGCTCGCACTGAGACAAGCCGAAGCAGAAAAAAATCAAGAGAGCATGCAGGATATTTTACGAGAGGTCCAAGACCTCAATACCATGTAGTTTCATCATTTATTTTTATTTTTTCTCAATGCCACCGAGAAAAGCACCCACAACTAGACGGAAGACTGTTGCCAAAAAAAAGGCAACGTCAACCCAAAAAAAAGCAGTGAAACAATCTGCTTCTCGCAAAAAACATGCAACAGCAACACGCGCTTCTGCAAAAGCAAAGCGCACCACAGCAGCACCAAAAAAGCGGACTGCCACCGCTACAAAAAAAACAGCAGCAAAAAAGAAAGTGACCAAAAAGCCCGTCGTACAAAAACATGCGACAACACCAAAAAAAAGAACAAAAAAAGCAAGTAGTACAAAAACCAAGGCAGCTGTCCCATTCCCAAAGAGTGATGTGATAGAGCCAACAGAAAAACACATGTGGGAGCTCATAGAAAAAGGGCGCCGACGTGGTTTTTTGACACAACAGGAAATGTCACATACGTTTCCTCATTTTGAACATTATCTAGACACGTTTGAAGGATTTCTAGATGTCCTCGATTACAACAGTGTCCCTATCGTAGAAACGCCACCAACACGAAATCTGCTCGGCAGACATCGAGAGGAAGAAAAACGGCAGCTTGCTGAATTTCGTGGACAACAGCCAGATCAAGAAAAAGGCGTTTTTGATCTTGCCAGTATTTCACAGGATTCTATCCAGATGTATTTGCGCGAAATTGGAAAAATTCCACTTCTCAACGCAGAACAAGAAGTCTCACTCGCAAAACGAAAAGAGCGTGGTGACAAGGCAGCAGAACGCCAGATGATCGAGGCAAATCTCCGTCTGGTCGTCTCTATTGCAAAGAAGTTTGTAGGAAAGCAACTGTCTCTTCTTGACTTGATCCAAGAAGGAAATATCGGATTGTTTCGTGCGGTAAAGAAATTTGATTACCGACGCGGGTACAAGTTTTCTACCTATGCCACCTGGTGGATTCGTCAGGCGATCACGCGTGCCCTCGCTGATCAATCTCGTACCATTCGTATTCCAGTCCACATGGTCGAGACGATCAATCGTTTCAAGCAGCGACAGAGACGACTCTTGCAAGATCTTGGCCGTGATCCAACACCAGAAGAACTCGCAGCAGAAATGGGTGAAGATCTCGACAAGGTAAAACATATTATCAAAATTTCCCAAGATACCGTTTCACTCGAAACATCCGTAGGGGATGACGATGATGATGATTCTAGTCTTGCCGACTTTATCCAAGATGTAAAGAATGTCAGTCCATCACACTCTGCAGGTGTAGAATTGCTGAAAGATTATATCCAAGAAGCTATCAGTGATCTGTCTCCTCGTGAGCAAAAAATTCTTGAAATGCGTTTTGGTCTCAAAGATGGTGTCACGCATACCCTCGAAGAAGTCGGAAAAGAATTTGATGTTACCCGTGAACGTATTCGTCAGATCGAAGCAAAAGCACTCGAGAAAATTGCAGGATTTGGTATCATTGAGAAATTGCGAGATTATTAGACAATCATCAATAAACAACTAACAATAAGCAATAAACAAAAAAGGACTCCGTTGGGAGTTCTTTTTTGTTTGGTAGATGCCGCCACAATGCAACCCCACCTAAATCCTCCCCTTATCTGGGGAGGACTTTTTCTACAAAAATCATGCTTTACTATATGCTCCCTTCCCTTTTTAAGGGAAGGGTTGGGGATGGGTTGCGTGGTAAACAAAATTTCTACTTCTTCGCCACAACAACTCTCAATACATCCTTCCTTTCAACACTCCCAAACACACGACTATCTTCACTGCCATCCAAATTCAGACTTTGTAGTTCTATTTTTTCTGCCTGTATAGATGCAATTTGTTTGACGATTTCTTTTTTTCGAAAGGGATGTTTTGCTACTACAATATCTCCAGTTTTTAGACTATCACTTTTTTTTGAAAAAATTCTATCCCCATCATGAAGCAGGGGCAACATAGAGTCACCAGTTACCGTATTGCGCTGAAGTAAGCCAATATATGACAAAATCTTGGTTGTTAGTGTGGCTTTTGGTATCTCTGCATTCATATTTCTACCTGTACGGTCACCCATTAGGGGTAACACTTTAGGAGAATGAAAGGAATTTTTCGAATGGAGTAGCCCCCTGCATTTCTTTACCGAGAT
>PFLZ01000103.1 GCA_002784795.1 Candidatus Magasanikbacteria bacterium CG_4_10_14_0_8_um_filter_42_12 | reverse complement strand
CCAGGAAGTTTCCCATCATTTGCCATTTCCCGGAAACAAATACGGCACAGCCCAAATTTTCTCATAAAAGCTCGCTTTCGTCCACAATGCCAACATCGGCGTACGAGTCTCGTACTGAATTTTGGAGTGCGTTTTGATTTTGCTATTTGTCCTTTTGTTGCCATACCACTATATTATTTGTCCCGAAATGGGAATCCAAGTCCTTTCAAAAGTGCGAATCCTTCCGCTTTGTTGCTCGCTGTTGTTGTAATGATTACTTCGAGTCCATGCATCTTTTCTACCGCATCACCACCAATTTCAGGAAACGCAATATTTTCTTTAAATCCAATGGCATAGTTCCCCTGTGCATCAAAGCTTTTTGGATTAATACCACGGAAATCTCGGACACGAGGGAATGTAACATGGATCAGCTTGTTTAAAAATTCGTACATCCCGCGACCTCTCAATGTGACAGATACACCGATGTTCATCCCTTCTCTGATTTTGAAATTTGAAATAGATTTGACGGATTTATTGTGTACTGGTTTTTGTCCAGTGATCTGTGTCAACGTCTTTTCGATTTGTTCAATATACTGTTTGTCCTTTACATGTCGACCATAGCCAACATTGATCACCACTTTTTCAATATGTGGGACTTGCATAACATTCTTGTACCCAAACTGTTCTTTCAGTGCTGGGACAACGGTTGTTTTATATTGTGTGTAGAGTGTTGGCTCTGTCATATATATCTACTAGTCGAGGTATTCCCCACTAACTTTTGCAATACGTTTTTTACTTGATCCTTCTTTTTTGTACCCAACGCGAGTTGGTTTTTTTGATGATGGGTCGATCACCATGACATTACTCGCATCCACAGGTCGTGACAATTCCAATACCTGTCCTTTTTCACCACGCTGTCGTGGCTTCATGTGTCGCTTCATTGCATTCAACCCTTCGACCACAACAAACCATCGCTGCTTTTGTTCATGAAAGAGTGTTTGTGTGACTTTCCCGGTCTTTCCGCGATCTTTCCCGGTGAGGACTTTTACATTGTCTCCTGTTTTTATCTTCATACGGTGTGTTCGTAATTTCGTAATGCTCAATATTTATAATACTTCTGGAGCAAGCGATACAATTTTTTGGAATCCTTTTGCACGCAATTCACGGGCAACCGGTCCAAAGATACGCGTTCCTTTTGGTTCCTTATTCTTTTTATCCACCACAACAGCAGCGTTTTCATCAAATCGGATATAGGTACCATCTTTTCTACGCATTTCTTTTCGTTGTCGAACAAGAACAGCATGGACCACGTCACCTTTTTTGATCGCAGCTCGTGGAGCAGCTTCTTTTACTGCACAAGTCACAATATCTCCGACATGCCCATATCGTTTTTTATATCCACCGAGCACTCGAATAACTTTGAGTTTCTTGGCACCTGAATTGTCTGCTACTTTGAGCATTGATTCATCTTGTATCATATATCACTCGTTATGCAGCTTTTTTTACGACTGCTGTCATATACCATCGTTTTGTTTTACTGTATGGTCGGCACTCTCGAAATCTGACAATATCTCCCTCACGTGCTTCATTCTTTTCATCATGCACAGAGTACTTCTTACTAGTGACGTATTGTTTTTTATATTTTGGATGCATTTTGACAGTTTCGACACGAACATGAATCGTTTTCTCTGATTTTGATGATGCAACAACACCTTCAAATTCACGTTTGATGGTCTGTGCTTCTTTTGTCGTCTGTGTCTGAGTAGTCATAGGATGATTATTGCTGTGCGTTTTGCGCATTGAGCAGTGTCAAAATTTGTGCAATTATTTTTTTTGTTTTTTTAATAGTATGTACTTGCTTGAGCTGTCCTTCATGTGTCTGAAACTGAAGGACTCTCAATACAACTCGTTGTTCTGCTAGAACCGTTTTCAAATCTTGTGTTGTTTTTTGCTTCAGTTCAACAAGTTCCATACGTAAGGTTATTTGGTGATAATTTTGGTCTTTACAGGGAGTTTGTGCCCAGCGAGCTCAAGGGCTTCGCTTGCCTTGTCGATAGGGATACCTCCCATTTCGAACATGACCGTTCCTGGCTTTACCGTACACACATAGTGGTCAGGTGCACCTTTTCCTTTTCCCATCGGCACTTCCGATCCTTTTTTGGTAACAGGTCGATCTGGAAAAATTCGAATCCACACTTTTCCACCACGTCGGACATATCGAGTCAAGACACGACGAGCAGATTCAATCTGTCGTGATGTCACCCAGCTGTGCGTCGTTGCGACAACACCGACCGTACCAAATGCAATGGTATTGGTTCTGCTGGCAGTCCCTTTATTTCCACGTCGGGGTTTGTGCCATTTTCTATGTTTTACCTTTTTTGGGATAAGCATACCGTTTCTTAGTTCTTATCAGCTTCAGGCCGTCTTGTAGGACGTTTCCGACGTTTATGAGCGGACTTCTTCTGTGGTTCATCAGATCCTTCAAACGCATCTTTCTGTCCAAATACTTCTCCGTGGTAGATCCATACTTTCACACCAATCACACCGTAAGTCGTATGCGCTTCTACCAATCCATAATCAACGTCTCCACGCAATGTGATCAACGGTACTTTTCCAGAAGCAAGTTTTTCAGAACGTGCGATATCAGCACCATTGAGTCGTCCAGATACCTGCACTTTTACCCCACCTGCGTTGGATTCCATCACACGCTGGATAGACTGTTTCATTGATCGTCGGAATGGAATACGTTTTTCCAAATCTCCAGCAATAGACTGTGCAACTACCATAGCTGAAAGTGATGGTGAGGTGACCTCACGAACATTCAATTTCACCTTCATGCTCATCTGGAGAATTTTTCGTTCAATATATTTTCGTACATCGTCCAATCCTTTTCCACCTCGTCCAATAATGTATCCAGGCTTTGCAGCAAGAATAGTTACGGTAAGGTTTTTTGGACCACGTTCAATACTGACACGATCAATATGTGCATCCTTAAATTTTTTTCGGAGATATGTGCGGATAGCAATATCATGCCGAGCATAGGTAGCATAGTCATCTTTTGAGAACCAACGTGAGTCCCATGTATAGATGACACCTGTGCGGTGAATTTTTGGATGAACTTTATGTCCCATATCAGAATATTGAATTCAGAATTATGCTGTTTCTTCTGTACCTTTTTTTTCTTTCGTCTTCTTGGTTTCTTTTTTTGTTTCTTTTTTTTCTTTTGCTGCTTTCTTTGTTTTTTCATCACCTTCGAGCACGATCGTGATATGACTGGTGCGCTTTCGAATTTTCCCTGCGCGACCAAATGCTCGTGGCATCCATCGATACAATATTGGACCACCATCTACGTATGCTTCTTTCACGATGAGGGTATCAATATCGATATCTGCGTTGTGTTCTGCATTTGCAACAGCGCTTCGGAGCAATTTCATGACAGATGTTGCAGCGTGTTTTTTTGAAAATTTGAGCTGCATGAGTGCCTCAGCAACATGCATGCCACGGATAAGGTCAACAAGCAGTCGCACTTTTCGTGGTGCAACACGGAGGTTGTTCAATTTTGCAGTTGCTTGCCGTTTCATATGTATATAATAGGTGGGCGCACTATACGCTGTTTGTTACTGTTTGTCAATTATTTTGTTGGCTTTGTTTCTTTTGCAAGTTTTCCACTATGCGCTTTGAATGTTTTTGTTGGTGAAAATTCTCCTAGTTTGTGTCCGACCATATTTTCGTCGACAGTAAACTCGATAAATTTCCGACCATTGTGCACAGCAAAGCTTACACCGACCATGTCTGGCGTAATAGTACAAGATCGTGACCACGTCTTGATAGGCGTGCGATCATTGTTATTTTTTGCGTTCACGACCTTTGTGACCACTCGTGGGTCAACGTAAGGACCTTTTTTCAAACTTCGTGACATAAAACGTTTCTTAGTTCTTCGTTCAAAGTTCTTGGCTTAGAGATATGTCTATCTATGAACCAAGAACTCTGAACCGTGAACTTTGAATTATTATTTTTTGCCTTTACGGCGATGGAGAATAAATTTGTTACTTGCTTTCTTTTTGTTTCGTGTTTTGACACCCATTGCTTTCTTTCCCCATGGGGTCTTTGGACCACCTTTAAGACCCGTACTCGTTCGTCCTTCTCCTCCACCGTGTGGATGGTCTACTGGGTTCATGGCTCGTCCTTTTACCGTTGGGCGCCATCCTTTCATACGCATACGTCCCGCTTTCCCGAGGCGCACAAGATTGTATTCAGAATTGCTTACGGTTCCCACAGTTGCAAGCGCATTTTTTGGGATCAATCGGATTTCACCAGAAGGAAATTTCAATTGTGCAAATCCACCTTCTATCGTTTGGAGCTGTGCACTCGTCCCTGCTCCTCGGACAATAGATCCGCCAGTCATAGGTGAAAGCTCTACATTGTAGACAAACAACCCAACGGGGATATGTTCAAGTGGCATGCGATTTCCAACCGTTGCCTCAATTTTTTGTTGTGAAGAAAGAAGTACATCGCCTACTTTTTGTCCCTTTGCTGCGATGTAATATGCTTTTGAACCATCTTCGAATTGTACGAGGACGATACGTGCACTTCGGTTTGGGTCGTACTCAACAGCCTCAACAGTAGCTGGCTTATCAAACGTAAATCGTTTGAAATCGACCATACGATACAGGCGCTTTACGCCGCCTCCACGATGTCGAACCGTGATTTGCCCTGTATTATTTCGTCCACTTTTCTTTTGGAGCACTTTTGTAAGGGATTTTTCAGGACGCTTTTTTGTGATATCAGAAAAATCTTGTACGCTTGCGCCGCGTCGCCCTGGAGTTGTTGGTTTGTATTTTTTTACCGGCATAGCAGGATATTAAATACCAGAGTGAATATCAATATGCTTCCCTTCTGGAAGGGTCACAACGGCTTTTTTCCAATCATTTCGTTTTCCCAAAGATTTTCCAAATCGAACACGCTTTCCTTCGATATTCATCACGCGTACGGCGACTGGCATTACTCCATAATGAGTTCGGATTGCCTTCGCAATGTCTCCCTTTGTTGCTTGTGTTGTCACACGAAAGGTATAGGTACCAGAAGCTTCCACACTCGCTGCTTTTTCGCTGACGTGTGCCCCAAGTAAAATACGCTTATGTGCAGGTAGCACAGCAGTACTCATTGTGGATGGTTTTTTAGGAGAAACAGTCTCCATTTCTTTTTCATCCGTGTTGGTTGTGTTTCGTTTCAAAATTCCCATACTTATGCCAATCGTGATTCAAGAGTTTCAATTGCTTTTTTTGTTGCAATGACGTACTGATGGTGCAATAGATCTACCACATTCATATCAATCGCTCGTTGCAAATCAACTTGTGGGATATTTCGTACCGCCAATCCTAGATCTTCTCCTTCTCCACCGAGGACCAATGTTGTTTTTCCATTCAGAGGAAGCACCATGACCAAGGCTGCCATATCTTTTGTTTTTTTCAACGCTTCCATACCATCGACAACAAAAAATCGTTCTTCTTTTGCTTTTTCTGACAATGCCATTTTTGTTGCCACTTGTCGCATTTTTTTGTTGAGTCGTTGTTTGAAATTTCGGTCATTTCGTGGACCAAAGGTAACTCCTCCGCCTTTCCAAATTGGAGAACGAGAAGATCCGTGTCGTGCACGTCCAGTTCCTTTTTGTTTCCAAGGCTTTCTTCCACCACCACGAACTTCATCTTTTGTTTTCGTATGAGCCCATGGTTGTCGTGCATTTGCCTCGAGTGCATGATACACCTGATGCAAGAGTGCATCTTTTGCAGGTACACCAAAGACTGCATCGTTCAATTCCATGTCTTTTTCTTTTTTTCCTTGTATATTGTAAACTGATACTTTCATATAGATAACATTATGCCGTTGGCGCTTCAGGAGCGACGTCAGCATCTTCAGTTACAACGTCTTTCTTTGGTTCTTCTACAGCTTCTACTCCCATTTCTTCCTTTGTTTCCTCAGCTACTTCCGGAACTTCAAGAGCCTGAGAAACTTCCATCTTTCCATCTTCAGTAGAAATCATCAAAAGGCCACCTCGCGCACCTGGTACTGCACCTTTGACTAATAGTTCATTATTTTCTTCATCAATAGCAACAATTTCCAAATTCTTTACCGTCACTTGCTGATCTCCCATATGTCCTCCCATGCGTGTTCCTTTGAACACACGTGCTGGGTCTGCTGATCCGATAGATCCAGGCATACGAAGCTGATCTTTGTGTCCATGACTTGCAGGAGATCCATGAAATTTGTGTCGTTTGACAACACCTTGGAATCCTTTTCCTTTTGATACACCTTCAACCTGAACGCGATCTCCAGCAGAAAAAATACTCACAGTAAAGCTATCACCTCGTGAAAGACCATGATCCTCAGGTGCACGAAAATCTCGCATATGTCGTACAGCGTCGATATCTTTCAAATGTCCTTTCAGTGGCTTTGTGAGTCGGAATGCTTTTTGTGAACCAAATCCAACTTGTACCGCACTGACACCATCTCGTTTTGCAGTTTTGACCTGTGTCACAACACATGGACCTGCCTGTACACGAGTAACAGGAACAACAGTACCGTCCTCACGGAAGATCTGTGTCATTGATTTTTTTGTCCCTAGAATACATCTCATATCGAAAGTTATTGCCCCAACTCTTGAGTCGGGGGTAACAAAAAACTAGAAAGAAAGATATCGATGACGAGCATCGGGTCCTTTCCTTCTAGCCTTATGTGTAATTATCCGCCCAAGGCGGACTTACGAAGGCTTGTGACAAATTGGAATGTTTCAATAGAGTTCTCCTGATATCTTTGCGCCTCTACAGATGTTTTCTTGTACCAAGAGCATGCGTAGGGCAACTCGTGCTACAGATCTTATCTGATCAGCTATGGAAGCTATCGTGCACAGAAATTCATTACTTGAGTGCGGCACAATTGTATCTTACTTTCTCTAGGCTGTCAAGTGATGATATGTGCAATTATTCAGAGGTTATCCACATCGGTCGCCGTCCCTATTTTTAATAGGAACTATGCCCGACAGGCTAGTTCTTTTTTGCTGAGAGTCAATTGCGCCGTGCAGGCTGGATTGTTGACAAATATTTTTTTGGTGTATATTATTCATTTATTACCCGATCTACCTTACACACTGAGGTGAACATGAACATTGGACTTACGGTCCTTAGGGAAATCGAAAAAGTGCAGATAGAACTTGATGACAAAGCGACCCACCTGAAAGGTGCAGGGCGCGCTGAAGCCCTCTGCTCAATACTTAGCGCGGATACCACTGGCATCATCAGGCCCAACACCCGGCAAATGATACTCGTGCGTCTGCAAACGATCGCGCGACACCACCCTGATGTGGTGGAAGGTATCAAGCCGGCCATCGAAGCGCTCAAGAAGTAGCGCCAAACGACAGAACCGCCGCCCGCCGCGACGCCGCCCCGACACCAGTTGGGATCGCTCGCAGCTCGCGGCGGTTCCAACTCATTTTTATTACATGAATCGACTGAAGAGGTCGATTTTTTTATTTTTGAACGTATATGTTTACTGCCACGCAACCCAACCTCCTGACCTCCTCCCCTTATTAGGGGAAGAGGAACGTACTGCAACATATTACAATAATACAAAAGCCCCTTCCCCTTTTTAAGGGAGGGGGTTGGGGATGGGTTGCGAGGTTGCACCACTAAACTTACAAACAAAAAAACAGCCCTTTCGGACTGTTTTTTTGTTATGTGTTATGTGTTACGTGATTCGTGACCACAACTAACTCATCTTGATCTCTACATCCACACCTGCTGGCAAATTGAGATTCATGAGTGCATCAATTGCTTTTGGTGACGGTGAGAGGATATCGATAAGGCGCTTGTGTGTACGCATTTCATACTGTTCCTGTGCAGGTTTGTGAACAAACGTAGATCGATTGACACTAAACTTTGCGGTCTCAGTAGGAAGTGGTACAGGTCCAACAACTTTTGCGCTGTTGCGTTCTGCAGTATCAATAATCGTCTTGGTCGCGATATCAATAATTTTGTTATCGTACGCACGGATTTTGATACGCAATTTTTGCCCCTGTGGGGTTTCGTCTTTCGGATCGTCTTTTGGTTGTGTTGTTGAAGTGCTTGTCATAAAAAAAGAACGGAACAAAGAAAGGAGGGGGCACGGCCGTGCCCCCTCCTAACGTATTACTTAAGAATCTTTGTTACCACACCAGCTCCGACAGTACGACCACCTTCGCGGATAGCGAAACG
>PFLZ01000032.1 GCA_002784795.1 Candidatus Magasanikbacteria bacterium CG_4_10_14_0_8_um_filter_42_12 | reverse complement strand
TACGGTTGTTATAGAGAACTGATACCCCGCCCCTCTGGGGCGGGGAGCTTCATTAAATAATCATCGCATCCCCAAAACTAAAAAATCTGTACTTCTCTTTCACGGCTTCTTCATAGCATGACAGCATAAATTCCCGGCCTTCGCCAAGGCTATGGCCGGCGCGTCTATCCTCTGCAAATGCACTTACGAGCATCAGCAGTGTAGATTTTGGAAGATGAAAATTCGTAATCAATACATCGACGATCTGAAACTTGAATCCTGGGACAATAAATATATTGATATCTCCTTCATACGCATTGACTCGTCCCCCACCACCAAACATGGCGACACCTTCGAGCGTCCGTACACTCGTCGTGCCGACTGCAACAATACGTCTTCCTTCTTCTTTTGCGGTATTTATTTTTTCTGCAATCTCTTCTGATATTTCTACCCATTCACTATGCATAGTGTGATCTTCCACATCATCAGATTTTACTGGGAGAAATGTTCCGAGCCCGACATGCAATGTTACTTCTGCAAACTCCACCCCTTTTTTCTTGAGTGCTTCAATAATACGCGGGGTAACATGAAAACCCGCAGTAGGAGCCGCAACAGATCCTTCTTCTTTTGCATAGACTGTCTGATAGGATTCAAATTGCTCTGGCTCATTCTGTACGTAGGGTGGAATAGGAATATGCCCATGCTGATTTGCTTTTTTTCTCACGGTTGCGGCATTGTATGGAAACTGTACAAGAATTGTACCGTCTTTTTCTTTCAGAATAATATTGCAATAAAAATCTTCTGCAAAAGAAATGGTCATACCCGGTAAGACATGCTTTCCTGGTTTTGCGAGTACTTTCCAGACACCGACATTTTCCATTGGCCGCACGAGAAAAATTTCTACATCTCTCATGTGATTCACGAGATCTCTGCCAGTACTTGAATGCATCTTCCCGAGGAGTCGCGCTTTGAACACTTTTGAATTATTCCACACCAGTAAATCCCCTTTTTTAAAATAGTCGACAACACCAGAAAATGTGTTGTGTGTATATGTTTTTTTCTCTTTATCGACAACGAAAAGACGAGAGCTGTCTCGAGGCTCAGCAGACTGTTGTGCGATCAACTCTTTTGGAAGAATATAGTCAAAATCTACCGTCTTCATAATGTAGATGATACAGGATCAACAGCATGTTCTTTTTTATGTGCAAACAAATCCAATGCGATCTTCATAAGCACAAGAATAACGAGCGCAACGACAGGTGAACCAAGCGCAGAGACGACGATACCCCCAAACAATACCGTTATATGCATCATGACCACGCGCTTGTATGGTTGGATCATGACTACTTGTGGTGTCATATCGTGATATTCTTTTTTTCCTACATAATTCACAAAAAAAGAAACAAGATGACTCGCAAACAACGTAAGAAGAGAATACATCAAACTGATTCCAAATACTGAACTGATTGTTTGTCCATTATCTAGAAAAAAAGAGGTAAGAAAAATAGCATGGCCCAGCATGAACATCCCAAAATGAAACGGAAAGAAAAAGAGAAGGAATCTTTTGGTAAGTCTGCCAGGGTGTGCTGGCATTACTGGCATTTTTTTGTACGCTTCCATTTCTCTTGCGTCTATTTTTTTTGCTAATACTATTTTCCAAAACGCAACAATACCAATCACTGCCGTCTCAGCCCAAAATAAAAACAATATTTCAACCAAACTCCATGATAAAAAAAGAACACCAAACAATGGAACAAGGTTTGCACCAATAAGCGTATATGTAGATAACAGACGTTTTGTATCCATATGTAATGATGATAAATATGCTACACAGTAGTATACGCATTTTTTACTGCCTTTGCCACAGCGTCGGCAATCCCTGCTTCAAAGGGCCCTGGCATAATATAGTCAGCAGTAGGTTTTTCTACGGCATCTGCCAATGCACGAGCCGCTGCGAGCTTCATATTGTTCGTAACATTTGGAATGCGCGCATCGAGGAGGCCACGAAATACACCTGGAAATGCGAGGACATTGTTGATCTGATTGGGAAAATCACTTCTACCGGTTGCGACCACGGCTGCCCCAGCCTTTTTTGCGATATCTGGAAGAATTTCTGGATCTGGATTTGCCATCGCAAAAATAATTGCGTCCGGTGCCATAGACGTGACCATATCAGGAGTTACAAGATTTGGTTTACTCACACCCACAAATACGTCCGCACCACGTAGCGCATCTGCCAATGTTCCTGTTCGTTTTTCTGTATTTGTCTGTGTCGCAAGAGCAACTTTTACCTCATTCAGATCATCACGCCCCTCATAAATCAATCCCTTTGAATCAACAAGAAATACATCTTTGACCCCTGCAAGAAGAAGCAATTTTGTAATAGCGACACCAGCTGCTCCTACCCCACTCATCGTCACAGTAATATCTTCAATGTTTTTGTTCACGACTTTCAATGCATTGTAGAGTCCCGCGAGAACAACAATCGCCGTACCATGTTGGTCATCATGAAAGACAGGAATATTGAGTGTTTTCTGCAAACGTTCTTCTATTTCAAAACACCGTGGGGCAGAAATATCTTCGAGATTGATACCACCAAACATTGGCGCAATGCGTATTACTGTCTCAATAATTTCTTCTGTATCCTGCGTATCGAGCGCGATTGGGAATGCATCAACATCGGCAAATTGCTTGAAAAGAATTGCTTTCCCTTCCATCACAGGCAGACTTGCCTCTGGACCAATATTACCCAGTCCAAGAACAGCACTCCCATCAGTGACCACAGCGACCATATTATTCTTTCTTGTCAGTTCATACACTTGTGATGGATCTTCGACAATTGCGAGACATGCTTTTGCGACGCCCGGTGTATACGCCAAAGAAAGATCTTCTCTTGTTTCAATAGACACACGCGAGATCACCTCGATTTTTCCTTTTAGATTTTTATGAAATTCGATTGGGTCCATATATTATTGTCGTAAATAATTGTACGCATTGGTATTGTGTTCATCGAGTGTTCTGGCATATTTCACTTCACCCGTATCGAGTGTGGTGAGAAAATACCAAGAGTCATTTGCCTCGGGATAGATAGCTGCCATGATCGCATCGAGCGATGGGTTGCTAATAGGTCCCGGTGGCAAGCCCGGATATTTATACGTATTCCAAAGAGAATCAGTCGCACGATCACTCGCAGAGGTAAAGACGCTGTTGTCAGTTCCCACGATGTAATGCACTGTTGAATCTGCTTGGAGTGCCATACCAATATTGTTTCTTCGCCAAAATAAATCTGACACAAGACGTCTATCTTCTGGCGTCCGCACTTCTCTCTCAAGAATACTCGCCATGGTCATGATCTCATGCACCGTTTTCCCTTGCTTTTTTATATCGGCAAGCATCTGATCGGAAAATTGATCTGCACGCGCCTGCACCAATTTGTCGACAATCTCAGCAGCAGATGCGCTCGCAAAAATACGAAACGTGTCAGGACGCAAATACCCTTCGAGATTTACCTCATTTGGGACAGAAGCAAATACATCTATATCTTGGATATCATAACTCCCTGCCTTTATACTCAATGGGGAGCCTACGACTTCAAAAAACGATTCTTGTGTAGTAATCCCTGTTTTTTCAACATACGAAGCAATCTCACGAAGATTCCATCCTGGCAAAATAGTGATTTCTTTTTCGGCAACAGACGTTCGTGATGTCAGCTCCTCTGCCACGCGAGCAATGGTATGTGGCGGTTCAAAGGTAATATCACCATGTTGGATTTTTGTATCGAGCTGTTTCCATACAAGATATGTTACCAATATCTTATCAGAAGAAATTATTCCTTCATGTTTGAGTAACGATGAAATTTCTCTCACTGTGAGTCCTGGTGAAATAACAATTGTTTTTTCTTCTTCCACTTCACCTGTTTGCATGTATATGCCTCGATAGAAAAGAAACCCTCCAAAGAGGAGGATCAGAACAACACCGATGAGCAGTTTCTTTTTCATGTAATTATGCGCGAATACTATGCCAATTGTTGCGTGCCCACTCGAGTCGCTCTGGCACACCGACATCTACCCATGGACTATCTGACTCATACACATACAGATTTTTCATGTTGGGAAAAACATCATACTCAATACTAAATGTATCAACGGATGGAAAATGTTTTTTGGCGTGTGGAGTAAACAAGTAGATACCACCATTAATATATCCTGGTTTGTGAATACCTTCTTTTTCTTTAAATGTTTTGAGGTGTCCGGTGTCATCATAATCAAGCGTGCCATAACTCGATACATTGTCGACACGTGTCCCGAGGATCACTCCTTCACTCTCACAACTGACCTTCCCCACCATGTCGACAAGATCAACGTTTGTTAAAATATCACCATTCAAAATAAGAGTCACATCATCAGGCTCTGACACATGATTCATAGCATGCTTGATAGCACCACCTGTGCCAAGTTTTTTTTCTTCTACAACATGAATCAAGTTCATACCATTTCGTTCATCACCCACTTCTTTTCTGAGCACATCAGAAAGATGTCCTGCAGCGAGCACGACGTCAGACACGCCCAATGTTTTGAGCATATCAAGTTGCCAATCGAGGACAGTCTTGTCACCGATAGGAAGAAGAATTTTTGGGACCGCTTTGGTAATATCACCTAGACGGGTGGAGAGTCCTCCACAAAGGATAATAGCATTCATAATGCGTCTATTGTACGTAAGCAAAAGCAATTGGTCAACCAGGGAAAAACGTAAACATCTTACTCGCAAAAATAACAAGGATGCCTACGGCTCCCCCGCCCAAGATATCTCTCGGGTAATGCACCCCCACCCACACACGGCTACAGGCAATCAAGATGGAAACAATCACAAATAGCATCCCAATCAGACCTGGAAACGTTATCCACCCAGCATATGCCAAGAGGACTGCTGAGATCGCATGATCAGATGGGAATGATTTCCATGTGCCCATAGTGCGAATCAAGACCTTTGTATTCGGAAATTGCAAGATTGGTCTTGGACGCGATGTCCACAAAGCAACCATATAACTAAACGAAAATGCCACAGCGGACATCACAAGAAACTCTGCAACAAGCGGGACAATAATACCATATCCCCACCACGTATAGAGCAATATGATTGCACAGATCCATAATGCATAGTGTGCAAAAAATATAGCAGCTCGATCAAGCACCGGCCACTTGCCGACGAGTGTATTTATTTTTAAAAATAATGAAGCAGTCCATGGAGTGTTCATAAGACTTTTTTTGCGAATTGAAACAGTTTGTATTGCAATGATTTCAAAGGGATCTCAAATGCATCTGGATACAACACAGCCTTTCCACCAAAACCTGCTTTGTACCGTGTGACATTGCTAAGTTTATCAGCATCATCCCAACTATATGTATGAACTGTTTTTCCGTCCGCTTGAGGAGCTGCAACACCCCAAAAATCATACGACGTATTCCCAAACTTTTTTGCTATTTGAATAGAACGCCATTGCAACAGATATGGCGCCATCACATTGCGATACTCATTTGATGATGCCCCATGTACATATGTATAGACTCCTGCATTGGCAATATAAATTTGGGTTGCAATAGGCTTGCCCTCATACCACGCCGTGAGCTGATACGTATTCTCCATCTCAAGCATCTTTGTATAATACGCGTTGTCATGACTTTTGAAATTATCTCGGTCTGTTGTTTCGGTATTCAATGACCAAAAGACATCCACGTCTTTCCCCTCTTTGATCTCCACGCCTTTCTTTTCTGCCAGACGAATATTATACCGCGTTTTACTGTGCATGTTTTTGAGCAGTGTCTCTTCTGATTGGGTGAGATCGAGAACAAGCGTATGTTGTGGTTGGCGACAACGAACAAGGATTGCAGATTTCAGATTTTGGAATTCAGAATTGTGTGGCTCTACACGAACAAACAAAAAACCACGTATTTTCATTTCTTGAATGAAATGCTGAAATCCAGAATCTGAAATCTGCATTCTGGGGACATATACATATGTCATTCCAAACGGGAGTTGCTGCACAAATCCCTGTATATAGGTATTATCAACGCAAAGTCTCACCGGCTCATGTCCCACAGCACGCTGAAACTTCCCCCATTCCCAAGATTGGAGGAATTCGTTCGTTTTTGGCTTCCAGTCAGCCTGTTTGGTAATTTCTTGTATAATCATGCTACTATTGTACCTGAAAAGTACCAAAAACCGCAAAGGAAAGCTATACACTTGATCTTTTCCATACTCTATGCTATAGTCTTTTGGCTTGGAGCCTGGCTACAATCTTTTTTCTAGAGTCATCTTGTTCATATTTTGAGCGAAAAACATGAAAATTGAGGAGGTATAATGGTATTATACTGACGAAATTTGAATGTTTTGCAGCCAAAAATGATCGAGATGGAGTCGGGAAAAATATTGGAGGCAGACTCTTTCATGCAATCTCTTTGATTTTTTGCTATACTATATTCTATATGGCACATCCAAAAACAAAGACATCGAAACCACGTCAACGTACACGACGTTCTCACCATGCCCTCAAGCCAGTGAAAGTCCTCGTTGATCAAGATGGCAACCCACATCTTCCTCACCATGCAAGCCCAGTTTCTGGGAAGTATAAAGGGAAGCAAGTGGTAGATGTCGAAAAACGAACGACTCGACGTATTCGCCGTGTCAAAAAAGCAAGCTAATACTCTCGTAGTACGCTTGTCAACACACTAACCGTTTCTCCCATGTCACACCGACATCTCGCACGCTCTATCGTCATGCAAGTCCTCTATCAATGGGACTTCAAAGGGAAACCTACAGCAGGAATCCCAGCAATCGTCGATCAGCAGATCGAAGAGTTTGGTGTCGGACTTGAAAAAGAAATTGCGTTTGTCAAGAACACCGTTGATGGTGTTCTTATGCATTTGAAGGACATTGATAAAAAGATAGAAGAACATGCCCCAAATTGGTCGCTCGATCAAATGGCTATTGTCGACCGAAATATTCTGCGCATTGGTGTGTATGAACTCTATTTCAACAACGAGATTCCTGCAAAAGTCGCTATCAACGAAGCAATTGAAATTGCAAAATCATACGGTGGACAATCATCAGGAAAATTTGTCAACGGTATCCTCGGCGCAATGTTCAAAGAAGTAGAGGAAAGCACGAAGTAATACCCTAATACCTAACGCTCTAACACCTAATTCTCCCCTTTCGTTTCACATAATCTCTTCTGTGTATAAGAGCTGATGTGAGTCGGAACGGATAGCTGCATATACTATGCCGATTCCACAATACGAAGAACACAACTTCAAACAACTCGAAGACTCTCTCGGGATTGTCTTCAACAATAAAGACATGCTCGTCCAGGCACTCGTGCACAGGTCTTTTCTCAATGAAAACAGAGACTTTCCTCTTGCTCACAATGAACGTCTCGAATTTCTCGGCGATGCTGTCCTCGAACTGATTGTGACAGAATTTTTATTTGCAAACTATCTCAATCCAGAGGGGGAACTCACCAACTGGCGCGCAGCCCTCGTGAATGGAAAAAACTGTGCCCTCGTCGGTAATGAAATTGGTATCGAACCATATCTCTTTCTGAGTCGTGGTGAATCACAAGATGCAAACAGCAAAGCCCGTGAATATATTCTCGCGAATGCAGTAGAAGCATTGATCGGTGCTATTTATCTCGATCAAGGCTGGGAGATTGCAAAACAATTTGTATTGCGGTGGATCGTGAGCAAGCTTGGAGAAGTCCTCGACCTCGGCCTCTGGATGGATCCAAAATCAAGATTTCAAGAATCTGCACAAGATATTGTCGGCGTCACCCCAACATACAAAGTCATGCGAGAAGATGGCCCTGATCATGCAAAGCAATTTGTCGTGGGTGTCTATCTCGAAAAAGAAAAAATTGCAGAAGGTGAAGGTGGCAGTAAACAAGAAGCGCAAGTCGCAGCCGCAGAAGCAGCGCTCGCAAAGAAAAAATGGAAAGGACCAAAGACAGAAATTATGGAACGAAAAAATGAAGATCCGATTGGGTAATTTCAGATAACAAGTAGCATGCAACAAAAAAACATCAGCGTATGGCTGATGTTTTTTTGTTTCAATTTTTTGGGATCAATTACTTTGTATGAACTATTCCTAATCAAACAGAAGCTCTTCCTTAACACGTTCGTAAAATTCGACTTAATGGACAAAACGGTCGGCTAAAAAGTGCAATTTGTGGCATAGTATAGAGAAAAAACAACT
>PFLZ01000003.1:1517-1835 GCA_002784795.1 Candidatus Magasanikbacteria bacterium CG_4_10_14_0_8_um_filter_42_12 | reverse complement strand
CATTTCAGCTATGCGCTGATTTGAACGATTCAATTTTTCTTTCTTCAGACGAATAATTTCATTAACTATTTTCTCGCTCGATCCATTCCAGACCGGTGGCCGTAATTTTGGAGCAAGAACAGAAAATCTCTTTTTGCCTTGTCTAAATTTAGCTAATAATCTTTTAACGTGCCTCTCTGATAAATTTAGTTCCCCGGCCGCCTTAGAGACGGTGTAGAAACCTCTATCTAAAAGTGAGATAATTTGACAACGGTATTGATATTTTTTAATGTTCCTCATA
This sequence comes from Candidatus Magasanikbacteria bacterium CG_4_10_14_0_8_um_filter_42_12, assembly GCA_002784795.1. GTDB lineage: Bacteria > Patescibacteriota > Patescibacteriia > Magasanikbacterales > UBA922 > UBA12086. Next base: position 1,555 of record PFLZ01000003.1, on the reverse strand, counting down.
GTGTTACCTCTTAAGCCCTACACTATCAAAGTGGCACT
>PFLZ01000003.1:0-1302 GCA_002784795.1 Candidatus Magasanikbacteria bacterium CG_4_10_14_0_8_um_filter_42_12 | reverse complement strand
TTTATAGGAAGTGGGCGTACTTCGGTCGCACCAGGGATTGGTTTTGGCCCATCACTATTTCCATCTCGCATACTTTCTCTGATGCTATCTCGTGTTTGCTGTACGTCTTCTTGTGTTACTCGTGGTCTTGGAACATCATTTTGTTCCATCATTTCATCACGATGTTCTTGTACTTGTTCTTTAATTTCTACTCGTTTTTCTTGGACAGCTTCTTTTTTCTCTTGAACATTGTCGCGAATTTCCTGATTTACTTTTTGTACATGCTGCAATGCCGCAGCAGCCCGTTCATCTCCAGTCGCGGCTTTTTCTTTGAGATCGTCCGTCCGTTCTTTTCGTTGTTCTAATATCTCTTTTGTTTTTTCTACACGTTCTTGATTGAGATCACGACGTTCTTGATTCATTTCCTGCATTGCATCCTTACGCTCTTCTTCTGTCATGTTTTGCAATTCTTCTTTCAGCACTTCTTTTCTTGCTTGAAAATCTTCAAGCGTTGCCTTCTTTTCTTCAATAAATGTTTTTACTGCTTCAAGACGCAGCTTTACTTGTTCTGGAATTTCTCCCCCGTGATCTGCGATCCTTTGAAGCATCTCAGAGCTCCTCTCTTGCGCTTTCAATCGGAGTGCTTGGACATCGTCGAGTCTATCTTCTGGGACAACTTCTTCGAGTCTATCAAACAGATGCTCTTTTCGGATATGGCTTGTAACAATATTTTTATTTAGTTTTTCTACTCGGGTCGCGTCAGGCGCATTTTCCCATTCTTGTCGTCTTGCTTCAACCTTTTCCATCAATGTTTCGGACCGAGCAAGTTGTACTTCTGCTCGTGAACGCTCATTTTTGGTATCTGCAGTCTCCATCATTTTTTCAAAAATCTGACGACGCTCTTCTGCATAGCGAAGTTCCTTTTCTGCTTTTACCACGGGATCTACCGTCAATACAACTGAGACACGTTCTTTTATTCCTCTCCACCACAACCCAAAATTAGAAGGAACGTCTACAACAGTTTCAACACTCGCATCATCGTACGTATCATCGACGACAACGATATCCCCATCAGTCGTCTGAACGACATCTTCGGTAAGGGCATCGGTGGCGTCTGTACTAATGCTTTCTGTCTGCGCAAAGGCAGGTGTTGCAAGGAGGAGAAGCGCCAAGGCTCCAAAGCTTGCAAGAAATTTCACACGTGGATGTGTCATATGTATATGTATTAGGGTCTTGCCTAGCAGAATATGGTATAATGCTAGTATATGACCATTAAGTACGCTAAAATAAGCGAAAAGTTAATAAAGAAAATTCTAAAATATT
>PFLZ01000030.1 GCA_002784795.1 Candidatus Magasanikbacteria bacterium CG_4_10_14_0_8_um_filter_42_12 | reverse complement strand
CCTGTTCCCATCCCGAACACAGAAGTTAAGCCCAGAAGCGCCGATGGTAGTCGCAAGGCGAGAGTAGGTCGCCGCCAAGACATTGCCTCTTTTTTAATACAAAAAAAAGAGAAGAAACAGAAACAGAAATAATACGAAGTGACGATGGTAGCCCCGACACACTGTCGGGGGAGTAGATCAGAGTTTATCCAGCGCAGCTTTAGCGGAGTTGGACCAAGACAGTGCCTCTTTTTTATTTGTCCCACTTCGTGTGGGCAAGACTACGCTTCACTTTGTTTCGCTAAGATTACTTTTCACCTTCGGTGAAAAAAGATTGAAGACTATCACGAAACAAAAGTACACCTTAAATGAGGTGTACTTTTGTTTTACCGACTAATCTTTCAGTCTTATGTGCCGTAGGCACATATAATCTTAGCGAAGCGTAGTCTTTCGTTGCAAACAGAAAAACCTCACACAAAAAATCATTCCATCGCACTACAATTCCATAAGAAAATTTTTTTTGTTTTTATATCATACTCTGTGGATATGTATTTGTTTTTTGGCTTGACATAGCGATATTTTCCTTGTAGAATGCTGTCTATTCGCTTTTATACAAAGCTATGTTATACGTCCCGATACGTCGGGATATGTATGGCGATCTTTACAACACGTTACATTCGGAAATACGCAAAAGATGTTTCTGTGTGGCGGAGTTTGATATTAGCGACGCTGATATTGTACTCCGTCACACAGAGAGCCAAGGTTGGTTTTTCTGTGCTTTTTGGGGTCGCACCGCGACTTTGATGGATTGAGAGAGAGGAGTGCTACATGCACCAGCCCATTCCCTTCATCAAGCAGAACCTCTTCCATTTCCTGACGAAGCTGCATGAGCAGCGCCTGCGCCAGATCGCCATGCTCTGCATCCTCGGCGACAACATCGAGACCGCCCAGGTCTTCGGCCTCACGACGGAGGACGCCAGTGGGACGTATGAGTACGTCCCCGCCACGCTCGGCATCACCTTCGCCGGCCCGGTCAACAAGGACGGGCTCATCGGTATCAACGTCCTCGGCGGCCTCATGAACTTCGAGATGGCCCTCGCCATCGGCGACGCCATCGCGCTGAACCCCGAGCTCGTCACGGCGCTGCTCGACCAGCCGTTCGTCGGCCTCAACCCGCAGAGCGCTCCGATCGTCAACTACCTGGTCGACACCCGCCATCGGACCGTGAAGCCGCTCAACACCCACGCGGACAACTACCCCCGTGTGCAGCTGGTGGAGGACGAGAAGGGCAACATCGTCGGCAGCGCCTACCGCAGCGGCAAGCTGGTCGCCATCTACGACTACGGTCACGACTTCGGCTGGGTGAAGCTCCAAGAGAGCAAGAAGCTCGAGCTGACCTTCGAGATCAACGGCGACGAGATCTACCTCAGCACCGCCCTCGACGGCAAGGGCCTGTACCTCTACGGTACCCGCATCGCCGCCATTGGCAAGGACGAGCAGATCGTGCGGCTCCAGCGCGACCCGGCGTATCCGAAGCGTATGGCCATGGCCATCACCTCGGACTGCAAGATCTTTCGGATCCTGCTGAAGGACAACGGCGAGGTCACGGTGTTCTCGGCGTTGCGGGTCAACAACGCGAACCCCCACAGCATCGAGACCGGTATCGCGCTCATCAATGGCAACGTCATCAACTTCGCCGACGCGAAGCTGACGAGCGAGGGGCTGGCCTACCGCCTCCTCCGCGCGCAGCCCATGGACAACACCGCCGCCTAGTTGCGGCGCCTTCCGAATGTAGCGTCCCCCGGGTTTTCTTCCAAGAGAACCCGGGGGCGTTGCATAGTGTGTATCAGAGAAATGGTACATAGCATGCACATAAAAAACCACCTACAATTTTGTAGGTGGTTTTTTATTTTCATTTTTTAAAAGTCATCAGTATATCGGAGAAAGATTGCGCTCCGCTAAGACTCTTTTTTGCTCACGCAAAAAAAGATTAGAAGATTGTGTTACATGCTAAGAAGGACCTGTATAGTATTCTTGCCTTTCTGTTTACGAAATAATCTTTTAGTCTTATGTCACCGTAAGTGAAATGTAATCTTAGCGAAGCGTCGTCTTTCGAAGCAGACAGAAAATTCTCACAGAAAAAACATTACAGTGCAATCACAATTCCCACAGGACAATGATCACTTCCAATCACTTCCGGCAGAATAAACGCATCGTCAACTTTTGTTTGTAATGCTTCAGATATACACACATAATCAATCCGCCACCCAACATTTCTCTCTCGTGCATTTCCCCAATGACTCCACCAGGAATAGGCATCATGTTTGTCAGGATATTTGTCACGGAATGTATCTACAAATCCCGCGGAAACAATCTTGTCAAATCCTTCCCGTTCTTCATCTGTAAATCCGTGCTTGCCAACATTTTCTTTTGGTCTCGCAATATCGATTTCTTCATGAGCAACATTCAGATCGCCACAAAAAATAACAGGTTTCTGTTTTTCCAATTCTTTTACATGCATCAAAAATGCTGGGTCCCATTGTTTTTCACGAAACGAAAGTCGTGACAAATCATCTTTTGTGTTTGGTGTGTATACGCTGACAACAAAAAAATCTTCAAACTCTGCAGAGATCACACGCCCTTCACTCGCGCCATCACGTTCTTGATCATCGGTGAGATCAAATTTCTTTTGGACACTCGGGAGGAGCCCATATAAGACGTGTATAGCCGGTATTTTCGAAAAGATAGCTGTTCCTGAATAGCCCTTCTTTTCTGCTGAATGCCAGTATTCTGTGTAGTCTGGGAGGTCAATTTCTACTTGTTCCTTTCGCGCTTTAGTCTCTTGTAAACAAAGAATATCAGGCTGGTATTTTTGTATAAATGTTTGGAATGTTCCTTTCTTGAGGCCGGCACGGACGCCATTGACATTCCAAGAAAATATTGATAGGGTGTCCTTCTTCATATCTGTAATGCTAGTATATATGTACAGAGTACACAGATATCGGATACATCGCAAGTTTGATTTTTGAGAAGTCATACAATGTAAGTCTGTGCAAAAAAACTATATCCACAAAACAAATACTTGCAATGAAAAGTATGTGTGATATAGTCGCCATATCGTTTTTTTATCTTTCTCTTTTTATATATGAGCGTTGAATTTGAAAAAGCAAAAACTGATGTACTTGGTCACATCGAATCACTTCTTGAAGAAATAGAACAAGAGATCGCATTATCTCATCAAGAAAAATATGCACTCCTCGAAGATGCGTTTGGCAGTGCATCAGATGTTGATGAATTGCGTGTTGCGTTTGATCAATGGTTCATGGAACATAGCGATGATATTGGATTTGATCATGATGCGGACGAAATTTGGGATCATGCACTGGGTGGTGAACACAGTTATGCAACGGGTGATGATGGAGACGAAGATGATGTCGTATTTGAAGAAGTCGCAACCGATGATGACGAAGACGATGATGACGATGATGATGTTGAAGACGATGTCTTTGATGATGAAGACGAGAATTACTAAATAACACATCACGCCTCCGTAATCAGAATGTCTATGGATAGAAATCTTGCACTTGAATTCGTTCGTGTCACAGAAGCTGCTGCTGTTGCCGCATCACATCTTGTTGGTCGTGGTGATGGAAAAGCTGCTGATAAGGCTGCTGTCGATGAAATGCGAGATAGATTTTCGTATGTTGATTTTTCAGGTGAAGTCGTGATTGGCGAAGGAGCAAAAGATGAAGCACCTGAACTATACGTTGGTGAAAAAGTCGGCACGGGAATTGGCATCGAACGCGACATCGCCGTTGATCCACTCGAATGTACAGATAGCGTCGCCAATGGGAGACCAAATGCCATTTCTGTTATTGCAACTGGTGCAAAAGGAACATTATTCCACGCTCCAGACATGTACATGCATAAGATCGCGTGTGGTCCAAAAGCAAAAGGTGCTATTAGTCTCGACAAATCTGTCAAAGAAAATATCACTGCCGTAGCAGAAAAGCTAGGAAAACCTGTAGAAGACATGACGATCGTCGTCCTTGATCGTGCACGACACGAAGCCCTGATTCAGGAAATTAGGGACGTGGGTGCACGAGTATTCCTCATTACTGATGGAGACGTCGCAGGAGCGATTGCGTGCAGTCTGGAAGACTCTCCCATAGATATGCTTCTCGGCATCGGAGCGAGCGCTGAAGGTGTGTTGGCTGCGGTAGCTATCAAGTGCCTTGGTGGAGACCTACAGTGTCGCCTAGCGCCCAAAAATGAAGAACAGAGGCAGGAAGTGATAGATATGGGCCTTGATCCAGAAAAAATACTGTATATAGATGATTTGGCAGCTGGAGAAGATCTGACCTTCACTGCTACCGGTGTGCTAGATGGACCGCTCCTCAGAGGTGTCTCCTATCAGTCTGGGACGATAAAGACCTATTCTGTTGTTATGCGCGTTCAGACGGGGACCGTGAGATTTTTGGAGACAACACATAGGATCACGTAAATTTGTATGAGGAACATCGGGCAAGGCTCGGTGTTTTTTAGTTGTACTTTGTATACAACATGTTTGAATCCCCCTCCTTCCTTTTTGTCACCAAAAAGGAACAAAAAGTGTCAGGGGAAAGAACTCGCCTGTGTCGGCGCTAAGAAAGTACTCATTGACAAGCGTGGAAGGCTCAGACAGCTTTCCCCTTGAAACCCCATATTCTAATTGTGGCGCTTGGTAGATACAAATGATAGTAGGTCGCTCTTGCCTACTAGACAAATAGGTCTTGACGGCATACAATGCAAGTACTCTTAATCAACCTTTTTATGGATTACGCAGCTATTCAGGGTGTACTTGGCGAGGATGCCGAACACCTCCTGGGGTTCAATACCCCAAAGATCGCAAAAGAACGTCTTCATGCGCCCTCACAGAGTTTTATTGATGATGTTTTTGATATATCCGATAGAAATGCGCATGTCGTGAAAAATCTGAAGCGCCTTCGTGATACAGGACGACTTGCTGGCACAGGGTATTATTCTATTTTGCCAGTAGATCAAGATATTGAACATTCAGCAGGCGCGAGTTTTGCAAAAAATCCAGATTATTTTGATCCAGAAAATATTGTGAAGCTTGCCGTAGAAGGTGGATGCAATGCTGTTGCGTCAACACTTGGCACGCTCGGCATGGTGAGCAAAAAATATGCTGACAAGATTCCGTTTATTGTGAAAATAAATCACAATGATTTTTTCCGTTATCCAAATAGTTACGACCAACGAATGTTTGCATCAGTCCAGCAAGCGGTTGATATGGGAGCCGCTGGCATTGGCGCAACGATTTACTTTGGGTCAGAAGAATCAAAAAGGCAAATAGAAGAAGTAAGTAGTGCGTTTGCAGAAGCACACCGCCAAGGACTCTTTACGATCCTTTGGTGCTACACACGAAACGATGCATTCAAGATTGATGGCGAAGATTATCATGCCTCAGCAGACCTTACAGGACAGGCAAATCATCTTGGTGCAACGATAGAAGCAGATATTGTCAAACAAAAACTTTCAACAAATAACGGTGGCTACCTCAAATTGAATGAAAAAGGAAAATTTGGGAAATACGATGACGCTATGTACAGTGAACTTTCAAGTGATCATCCTATTGACCTGTGTCGATATCAAGTAATCAATGGGTATGCCGGACGCGTGGGTCTTATCAATTCTGGTGGAGACAGCTCTGGGAATGATATCAAAGATGTCGTAGCAACCGCTGTGATCAACAAAAGAGCGGGTGGAACAGGACTTATCACAGGCAGAAAAGCATTCAAAAAATCTCTTGCAGATGGCATTGAAATCTTGCATGCTGTGCAAGATGTGTATTTGTCCGAAGACATTACTCTTGCTTAATTCTGTATGCAAAAAAGACCTCTTCGTATTGCGATCAATGGCTTTGGTCGTATCGGACGTGTGTTCACACGCGTCGTATGGCACAATCCTGCATTTGAAATTGTCGCGATCAATAGTCTCTCCAAGTGCGATATTTATGCCCACCTCATGAAGTACGATTCTATCTACGGCGTGTGGGATGTCCCGACAGATTTTTCTGCAGAAGATGATGCCTTGATTCTTGGTGGCAAGCGTATTGCGTTTTACCACGAGCGAGATATAGAAAACATAGATTGGGCGTCGCATGATGTAGACATTGTGATCGAATCGACAGGAGTATTTACTGATAGAGCGTCGAGTGAAAAACATCTCCACTCTGGAGCAAAACACGTGGTGATCAGTGCTCCGGCAAAAGACGAAGATATCACCCTGATCTATGGGATCAATAGTGAACTTTTTGATCCCGCAGCGCACAACATTATTTCTTCTGCGTCGTGTACGACCACATGTTTGGCCCCGCTTGTAAAAGTCCTTGACGAAGCGTATGGAATCAAACACGGAACAATCATGACCACGCACGCGTATACGAATGATCAGCATCTGGTAGATCATCCACATAAAAAAGAGAGCTTTCGTCGAGCACGTGCAGCAGCGATGTCCATCGTCCCAACCTCTACAGGTGCAGCAAAAGCAATCGGGAAAGTCATCCCAAGCATGGTAGGAAAGCTCGATGGCAATGCGCTCCGTGTTCCAGTCCCGACAGCATCGATTGTGAGCTTTATTGCAGAAGTAGAGAAGCATACGGATCGTGATGCTGTAAATGCCGAATTTCTCCGCGCGGCAAAAGAAGATTTTCCAGGCAATGTTGATGTGAGTCAGATTGGGCTCGTATCTGTAGATTACATTCGAAGTCCGTATGCGGCGACGATTGATTCACTCTCTACACTTGTCACAGACAAGACACAAATATTTGTCCAGGCATGGTATGACAATGAGTGGGGGTATGTTACACAAATGGCACACTTGATGGAAGAAATGGGGAAGAAGATTATTGCATAAATATTGTATGAATAACAACATTGGACATAAAGAAAGTGATGCACTCAAGTTTTACCAAAAAAGTGAAGGACAAATTTTGCTTACGTGGCAAGATGTTGAGACAGATGTGCTTGGTATTATTGATCAGATGAAGCAAGAAGATTTCGAACCTGACGTGATTGTGTCTATCGCGCGTTCTGGCCTCATCCCCGCATCGATGATTGCATATACACTTGGGAATAAACAGCTCTACGTGATCAAAGTAGATTTTTCCAAAACGCAACGAAGTGGCGCAGATCAAGATTTGGCAGAACATCCAATTATCACGCAAGAGTTATCAAGAGATATTTCAGGACTTCGTGTGTTGGTTGTTGATGAAATGGCAGTGTCTGGTTCAACATTGAATCTTGTCAGTGCATACATGGATCTCAAACATCCAAAGGAAATAAAATATGCCGTGCTCTACAAGCAGCCGTGGGCAGCATTTTCTCCGGATTATGTTGGACGAGAGATAAAAGAATGGCCACTGTATCCTTGGAAAGAATTGAGAAACAATATTTTGGATCCGAGGGCGAAGGTAGCATAGTATGTGATAATTGAATCTAAAAAAACCGCTATCCAGCGGTTTTTTGATGTGAGAAGAGAAGGGGAGCAGGGCCACCACATGTTGTCTGAAATCTCAGACTTCGTGTGGTGGCCTAGCGAGACCTTCGAAGGGAGGCTGTGCGGTGCCATCGTCTCTTCGAAAGCCCAGGTTGGGCGTGCCGTCGATCAAAGCTCTGGTTCGAGCTTGAGAGGCTATAGACCATAGCGATGTATGAGTCTATGGGTACAATATACAGGTTTTTTTTACTCTGTCAATAGAACAAAATGACAAAATTTATACAAATTAATGCCTCAATATAGCTATTTTCTAATACATATCCACAATACTGCAGAAAATATATTGACAAAACCAGTATTGTGTATTATGCTTGTACTAGCGAAATATGAATATAAGCATTCTCAAAAAACTCGGATTCTCTGACAAATACGCCAAGGTCTACTTGGCGCTTTTGCGTCTCGGCCCTTCTTCTGTCCGTTCTCTTGCTGAAGAAACAGCATTGAACAGAGGAACGGCCTACGATTCTCTCAAATGGCTCCAGGACAAGGGGCTTGTGACATTTTATAAGCAAGATACAAAACAGCATTTTGTAGCTGAGCCACCGGCAAAACTCAACACGCTCCTCAGAGAACAACAAGAAGAACTGAGCCGTACCGATAATGAGCTCTCACAATTTGTTGCCGAGCTCGATGCCTTGCATCACTCTGGTGAAGCGCGCCCAGTGGCACGATATTATAGTGCTGATGAATTGCATCTTATTTTGGAAGATATTCTCTCTGTCACAGAGGCGAGTACTGAAAAGCTGTATCGCGTCTATTCTACAGAGGGGATCAGAGAATATTTGTACAAAGATTTTCAAACATTTTCTGATGTGCGTGTGGCACGAGGGATCGAAGTAAAAGCAATTGCTATTGGTGATGGTGGAGAATTGCGTGGGCTTGATGAACGCAAGTGGTTGAGTGCGTCGGAGACGGATCTGCACAATCCATCTCCGACGTATATTATGATGTATCCAGGCAAGACGGCG
>PFLZ01000080.1 GCA_002784795.1 Candidatus Magasanikbacteria bacterium CG_4_10_14_0_8_um_filter_42_12 | reverse complement strand
AGTTGGCCGCACAATTGAAAACGTTCTTTTTTTGCATAACCTAGCTGTATATTAACATATGCTAGGTTACTTTTCCCACTAATTACCATGATATATTTTCTATAGAAATTTGAATTCATAATAGGGGTATGAAGACAAATAAAGTATATCCGAGTTGGGACCCTATGGTCAAACTTCGTCAGGAAATGAAATTGAGGAAGTTTAGCCCGAGGACAATAAAAACATACATACACTACATACAAGAATGTATTCGTTTTTTGAACGGCAAGTCACCAAAAGAGATAATGGGCGAAGATGTGAGGAGGTATCTCGAATCCCTTGCTGACAATGACAAATCATCTTCTACGCTGAATACAGCATATTCTGCATTGCAATTCTATTTTGAAAAAATTCTTCGAAGAAAGTTTTTTGCTACTATCCCACGTGCCAAAAAAGAAAAACAACTGCCTATAGTGCTCTCTCAGCAAGAAGTGACCCTCTTTCTTTCTTGTATAAAAAATAAGAAGCACCTCGCAATGATTCAGTTGTTGTACGGTTCAGGGTTGAGAGTTGGAGAAGTCATCCGGATAAAAATGCGAGATATTGATCTCGATAGGATGCTTCTGCATGTCGTGCAATCAAAAGGAGCAAAAGATCGATACACGATAATTCCACAATCCCTAAAGAATACACTGGCAGTGCAATCACAGCTAAAAGAACCCGGGGATTTTTTATTTACAAATGGTAGCGGTGGACGACATACGACTACCAGTGTTCAGAAGGTTGTGTCGCAAGTGGCACAGCGCATTGGTTTGTCAAAGAATGTAACTCCGCATACCTTTCGCCACAGTTTCGCGACACACTTGCTCGAAAACGGTACTGATATCCCCTATATTCAAGAATTACTTGGACATGCCAAACTGGAAACGACGCAAATCTATACGCATGTAGCAAGGAATAATTTATCTGATATCACGAGTCCTCTCGATGCTTGACGCACGTGTCTTCATTCCGCTACAATACCTTCACTAATATTCTTCCACTATGTCATCATTTGAACGCCTTTTCAAACTCGCAAAAAAGACCGGTGACCGTATGATCGTCTTTGATAGCGCGATAGGGGACGGGTTTGCTGCTATCCCTATAGACGAATACGAAGCAATGGTGACAGACCCTCGTGGGATCACACAACTCTCTGGCGATGCCTTCCTCGAACAGATCAATGAAGATATTGCTCTCTGGCGGGCACATCAGGAACAGCAAGAACGGGAAGAATTTGCAGATACCCTAGAGGAAAAGATGATGGATGAACCGCCATTTGATCCTTTTGGAGAAGATAGCCATAGCGAGCCTGCATGGCATAGCGCAGGTGATCTCCTGCAAGACCGATACAAGATGCCATCATTTGACTGGATGGGGGAGGATGATGATGATTTTGAAGACGAAGACGAAGATGAGGATGACGATGATGCCTGGGATTTCTTTGATTCGACTGCAATGCCTCACGAAAAACCGCTTGTCTCACCACTCGATATTCCAGAAGAGGATGAGGATATGTTCTTTGGTGAAGAAATTGGTGCTGACGATGTGGAAGAGGACGAAGATGACATGTTACTTGAACCACTGCCATTTGATCCTCCTATGCCACAGCCAATTCCAGAAGCTGGAGACGCTCTTGCTGGTGAATGGCAAGAAGAACCCTTGGATGAAGACCCTATCTTTTTTGAAGAACCAATCGCATAACTAGCATTGATAACATCTGTTATTTTAATCCTAGGTAATTAGTGGGAAACGTAACCAAAATAGATATTCATAAACTCTTTAAACAAGTTTTCA
>PFLZ01000093.1 GCA_002784795.1 Candidatus Magasanikbacteria bacterium CG_4_10_14_0_8_um_filter_42_12 | reverse complement strand
GCAGGAAGCGCAGATTTCAGCTACGACACTTTCGCTCCAACTGCACCAACTTTTTCATCAGTTTCTGCCACAGGAGTAGACACAATATATGCTGATTGGACAGATTCAGCTACGGCGGCAGGAGATTATTATACGGTGAGTACGACTGCTCCAATTGGGAGTGTCACGACGACAGGGTCAGATTATATTAGTTATTATACATTTACTGGTTTGAGTACAGGGACTACGTATGACTTTCAAGTACGGGCAACTGATGCTGCGGGAAATAATAGTGACTGGTCAACTGTTCAGAGTGTTTCCACTCTTAATAATACCGCACCTACAAATATAGCTCTTTCGGCTTCTTCTGTAGACGAAAATTCAAGCGTAGGTACAACTATTGGTGCATTGTCTACCACAGATACTGAAGGTGGAAGTATGACATATACACTTGTGTCAGGAACAGGTTCTACTGATAATGCAAGTTTCATTATCAGTGGAAGTAATTTACAGACAAATACGAGTCTTGATTATGAAACAAAAACGTCATATTCAGTGAGGATTCAAGTTCAAGATAATGGAGGCCTTACGTATGCAAAGGCATTTACAATTACCGTAAACGATCTCAACGACAACACCCCATCTATTACAGGAAGTCAAACATTTTCAATAGCAGAGAACGCATCAAACTCAGCAAGCGTTGGTACTGTAGATGCGACTGATGGAGATGCGGGGACAACATTTTCTAGTTGGACAATAGTTAGTGGAAATGGAGATGGAGTATTTGCAATAAATTCAACAAGTGGAGCAATAACCGTAACAAATAATACTAATCTAGATTACGAGACAACAACAAGTTATACACTTACGGTAACTGTCGGTGATGGAACAAATACGTCAGCTTCAGTAAGTGTGTTGGTAAGTGTTACTGATGTAAACGATAATTCACCAGTCATTACAAGTAATAGTGGAGGCTTAACAGTAGCAGTAGATGTAGCCGAAAACACAACAAGTGTAACAACTGTCACAGCGACAGATGCTGATGCTGGTTCAACTATTACTTTCACTGTTACAGGAGGAGCAGATTCATCATTGTTTAGTCTCAATACGAATAGTGGCGTGCTTACTTTTGCAAGTGCACCTGACTATGAGAACCCATCCGACGCAAATGGAGATAATGACTATGTCGTAGAAGTAACAGCTACTGATGGAACAAATACAGATATACAAACTATTACAGTGTCTGTCACCGATGTAAATGACAACACTCCTGTGATCACAAGTAATAGTGGAGGCTTAACAGCAGCAGCAGATGTAGCCGAAAATACAACGAGTGTCACAATTATCACAGCGACAGATGTTGATGCCGGATCAACAATTACATTCAATATTACTGGTGGAGTAGATTCATCATTTTTTAGTCTAAATACTACAAGTGGCGTATTAACATTTGCTAGTGCTCCAGACTATGAGAATCCAGCGGATGCTAACACAGATAATGACTATGTCGTAGAAGTAACAGCTACTGATGGAACAAATATAGATATGCAAACGATCACAGTCTCTGTTACTGATGTAGTTGAGAACATCTCGCCAACATTAAGCATAAACTCAGCAACGGTAGCAACAGATGGAACAGGAGAAGTGAGTGTATCAGTAGACGTAGACGATGTAGACTTGGATAGCCTAAGCATTGCCTATCACTATGAAGTAGGGGCATGTGGAGTATATGATGCACAATCATCCATAACCTTAAGCAGTATAGATAGCGCAGATTTTGGATATGGAAGCATTGTACTTTCGAGTAACCAAGCAACAGTTGTAACAACAGCATCAGGAGCAAATACAGTGGTCTCAACGTGGGCATCGGCAACAGACGCCTCAGGAGCAAATGGCAGTACCTATTGTATTTACGCATTTTCATACGATGGGACAGTCAGTAGTACCATTGCAACGACGACTGTTACTCTAGACAATACGGCCCCAAGCAGTACTGACTTTACTGGATTCACTGCAGCAAGTACAACACTCACCCCAGCCTGGAGCACAGCAACAGGAGCTTCAACGTACACCGTGAGTAGTACTGCAGATAGTGATGTGACAACATCGTCACTCAGTTATCCATTCACAAGCCTCACACCAAATACAGAATATACATTTCAAATCCTCGCAACAGATAGCTACGGAAATGCTACAAGCTACAGTACGGCAACAGGTACCTACACAATCCCCGCAAAACCTCTCAGTGTAACAGCAGCGGCATCTGGCCCAAGTGCGATCAAGGTGAGCTGGACAGCCAATAACAATCCAGCAGGGACAAGCTATGTGGTATACAACGCAAGTAAAGGCGTTGCATACACGGCAACAACGAGTACCAGTAAAATTATAACTGGTGTATCGTCTGCATCCAGCTACTATTTCACAGTACGCGCAATATACAACTCAGATAATGTCAGCTATGTATCGTCCGATGCTAGTAACACGGTCACACCGCCAGCACAGTCAAATAATGTAGTCATGACAATTACGTCTTCTACTGCACAAGTAGCAATCCCATTTTCATTTTCGACTGACCCGACTGAGACTCATCATGTGACACTGGATTCTCTTACAGATACTCACGCAACCCTGACGATTCAATCTGTTCCAGTCACCGTCTCTCTCGCAGCAGGGGAGAGCCAAAACATAGACACCAGTGGCAACGGCAGAAATGACACCACCGTCACTATGAACAGCGTTAGCTCTGGGAGTGCAAGCTTTAGCCTCATTGCAATCCCACAGAATGCAGGAACCGTGTTTGGAAACGCACCAACCGTAGATACAAAATATGCAAAAGCAGTGAGTATCAACACCGAAGCCGAGAACACCTCATTACGAGATGTCACCCTGACCCTCAGCATCAATGGCTCAACCCTGATGGCCGTGTCAAACGACCCAAGCTTCATTGATGTTTCTTACGAAGACTATAGCCCCACAAAACAATGGACTCTGACCGAAGGAAATGGTACCAAAGTAGTCTACGTGAAGTTCCGCGCAGCAAATGGATCTACCATCATCTACACAGATACTATAACTCTCACCGGCCAAAGCTTTGACGATCCGGATGCACTTCCAGCAGATACGACTACAGATAGCCCAGAGTACACAGAACAAACCTGCCCATTGAACACAGAACACGCCTACAAAGCCCCAGGAAGCGCAGGAGTGTACTACATTACCCAAAGCTGTACCAAACGACCCTTCAAGAGTAGTAGAACCTACTTTACCTACTTTCCAACCTGGAACAGTGTTACTGTAACTACTCAAGAAAAACTTACGAACATACCAAATGACACTCTGAATTTCATGCCAGCTGGACCACTCTACGATCCACAATACGGTGCACTGGTCAAAACAACATCAGATCCAAAAGTCTATCTTCTCCTCAACGATAAGAAATATTGGATCACCGATGAAGATGTCTTCACCACCCTCAACTATGACTGGACATGGATCGAAGACATAGATCAACGACTCCTCGACAAATATACAACCGCAGAAGAAATCCAAGATAAAACAACACATCCCCAATACACTCTGATCAAATATACCAACAACGCAAAAGTCTACCGCCTCGAACCAAACCCAACAGATAATGCCCTTACACTCAAACGCCATATTCTGAACGAAGCCATCTTCAAATCCCTCGGCTTCCGCATGGACCGTATCGTCACAGTCCCTGACACCGAAGTCTATGCTGATGGGGAGGTGCTTGATGCGGTGGAGTAGCACTTGACAAAACCTGCAAAATCATGTAATGTACTCATGTTATATTTTAATCACCTGAGGAGGTGAATATCACATGAGCGAAGTAAAACGAAAAAAAGGAGAGTCTTTTGAAGCTTTCATGCGTCGCACAAAGCAATCTTGGCGAAATTCCGGCAGCATTTTGCAGGCACGAAAAGTACAATTTTTCATTCCTACAAAGAGCAAAAATGTCGAAAAGAAACATACGTTGAAGATCGCAAAGAAAGTATCAAAATTCAACTACCTGAAAAAAACTGGAAAACTTCCAATCGATGCAGATATATCTCGCGTCGCATAAGAACCGCAAAAAGGCCACATCTGTGGCTTTTTTGTTTTGGATTTGGTATCCTGAGTGTGGGTATGCATACGTTTTCGGTACTTCAATGAAAGATTGCATTTCACTTTGTCTGTCTGTCGACAGACAAGTTCAACTAAGATTATATGTTACCTTCGGTAACATAAGAATGAAGATTACTATTTATTCATGTTCTACCCCACTGAGTATGTTGCATACTCTTTCAATCTTTTTTTGCGAAGTAAAAAATAATCTTAGCGCAGCGTAATCTGCTCATGCAGAAGCAACGACATACAAATAATATAACCCCTAGCCCTATGACTCTCCAAGAACAACTCCAAGCAGATATGATAACAGCGATGAAAGCAAAGGATGCTGAACGTGTCCGCGTGCTCAGAAATGCTATGTCGGCACTCAAAAATGTTCAGATCGAAAAAGGGGATGCCTTTACAGATGACGATGCACTGGCGAGTGTTGCCTCCCAAGTAAAACAACTTAAAGATGCGATGACTGATTTTCAGGCAGGCGGGAGAGATGATCTTGTGGCGCAAAATATGGCAGATGTTGCAATTCTCGAAGCATATCTTCCAGAACAGCTTGCGGATGATGTGCTGGAAAAGATTGTTGCTGAGACACTCACGGAAGTCGGAGCAACGAGTCCACAAGATATGGGAAAAGCAATGGGAGCCGTTATGAAAAAAGTGCAAGGACAAGCCGATGGTACTCGTGTCAAAGACGCCGTGATGAAGCACTTACAGTAAAAAATTTTGATAAAAAAACAGAAAGATCCTTCATACAACGAAGGATCTTTTTTATATCCACACAACATGTCATATACACGCTTTGTGATACATACAAAATTTTGCTATAATGTAAGAAATCTTATTGCTCTCATCTCATGAGACAGATATTCAAATCATTGCGTTGCAGATATGCGAAGAGTGTTCCTTTTTTGGTAACACTTCTTGTGTTTTCTGTTGCTCTTGTGTTGTTCTCTTTTGCACCATCTTTTGTACACGCACAAGGTGATTTTGGTGTGGCACAAGTCGATGGACAGATTGCACTCTCGGGTGATTCTATTGTGGTGATCATGCTCCGCGTTATTCGTATCTTGCTTGGGTTCCTGGGTCTCATTCTCGTCGTCATGATCATCTATGCAGGATATACGATCATGACATCTGCCGGCAATGAAGAAAAGGTGGAGCGTGGAAAAACGATTATAAAAAATGCAGTGATCGGGACTGCCATCATTTTATTTTCATTTATCATCGTACAATTTGCTATCAATATTCTCGGCGGGGCAAGTGGCGCTATTCCACAAGCACAACCACCGATTCCTGGACAACAAGTATTTGTTGGTGGGGGATCTTTGGGAGACGTGATCAAAGATCATTATCCAGAACCAAATCAGGGAGACGTCTATCGTAATACCAAAATTGTTATTACCTTTACAGAAAGCATTGATCCAAAGAGTCTTATTGATGATGCCAATGATAATGGAATTTTTGGTGACTGTCTCGATAGTGGATCAACACGGCTCTGCGATACATTGAAAACAGATGTTATTGCTATCAATCGGTTGGATGGTAAAAATGATACAGCGGAAGGTGACGTTATTACAGCTACCGCGCAGGCATCGTATGAAGCAAATGATGACGTGCATACGTTTGTGTTCAAACCAGAGACCCTCCTGGGAAATGAAGAAGCTGACCAGTGGCATCGTGTGATTGTGACAAATGATGTGTTGAACACATCTGGAGACAGTATTTTTGCAAACAGAAGAGATGATAGCTATATCTGGGAATTTGAAACAAATACCGAAGTAGATCTTTCGCCACCATTTGTCGTGGATGTGTCACCAGATCCAGGAGAGAGTGTAGAAAAAAATAGAGCACTTAAAATCACGTTCAATGAGCCTGTCGATCCTATGATGGTGCAGGGGGTATTGAGTCCAGAGTCAAGTTTTCACAATATTATTGTGGATATGCGACCTACGGAAGAAGTCGTTGCTCCTACGGAAGAAGCGTTACCTCCGTTTACATTGAGTGAGATTTCGCCGTATGTAGGAACTGCACTCGCCATGGCAACTGATGACAGGTTTCTCTATGTAGCAGACGCCACCAGTGCCAAAAAGATTGATTTGAATGATCCTACAAATGTATCGACGTTTTTCACGACACAGAAAACGTTGCATACGCTGCAATTACATAATGGAAAATTGTATCTGGTCGTTGATCGCGACATTGTTGTGTTCGATCCAGAGACTACTGAGCAAATTGATGTTATCACAAATGTGGTGACGCGTTTTCCTTTTGCTCTTGCTTTTTCTGGTAGCTATGCATATCTCAGTTCTGAGCAGAATATTTTGGTCATTGATATCGAACCTGCCTCTCAGACATTTGGAAATATCCTCCATACACTTGCAACACCAATTGATCCAAATACAAACTTTATTTTCCGCATGGTCATTGAAGGGAACAAGTTGTATTATATAAAAGTGTCACAGTTAGGCGTGCTTGGTATTGTCGATATCACGGATCGCACACAACCGATAATGATCACGGCTGTATCTACAGGACAGGCGCCTCTTGGACTTGCTGCATACGGCGATGTCGTGTATGTTGCAACAAATGGTGGTCAATTGAAGAGTTTTGATGTGTCACCAGGATCTGATTTGGTCCCGGAAAATATTTCTTTCAACAGTTCTTTGTATCCTCCTGTTGCCGGAGGAATCGGGACACTTTTTTTCGATGATGGCTTACTCTTTATCGGTCTGAAACGTGCCGTAAAAGTTTTTTCAGTGGCGGTGGATCCTTTGCATCCGACATTCAAATTTTCGTACCCTGAGAGTGCTGAGTCTATATTGCCAAACACGCAAGATAAGCCATCCTTTACCTACAGCAATGGTACTGTATTTGTAAAATATGCGAGTCAAAATATATTTGCCCTCAATATGACAGGGCGAAATGGAGCACTTGCACCAACTCCTCGACTCAGAACATCAGTCGATGGTACCTGGACGATCACTAACGGATATCGTACGGTTCAATTTGTCTCAAACGAAGCGTGTGGTATCAACAGTTGTGGAGAAACAATTTATTGTTTGCCGACACTGTGTGATCCTGCTGATACGGCATGTACCGTGACATACTCTGTCCTCGCGCGGACCGCATCTCTTGACGCTCCAGATGGCGACAGTTTTGTTTCTGCTGGTCTGTTTGATGGAGTCGAGGATCTTGCTGCAAATGCTATGGATAGTGCGCCAGAATATGCTGATGATGACAGGAGTCTTTCACCTGGTGCACATGATTTTATTCTTTCAGAAGGGACTGATTGGAAACACAAGCCACCGATGCTTGATGAAAAAACTGTCCAACCTGGAGAATTGTCTTCAGACAATTATTGGTGGTTTTTTACCGTGGAAAATAGAATTGACAGTGAAGCACCATATATCGAACAAGTGTCTCCGGGTATTGATCAGCCTGGTGTTGCGCCACTCACCCCTGTTGATATACATTTTAGCAAAGAAATGATGTCATCAAATGGTGCGTCACTCGTGGAATATCCAGATTCTGGTGTAGGGCTTGGATATTATCAGCGATCATTTGATCATGACGTAGCCGGTGTTACCAAAACGACATTGAGTTTGTTCCATCCTGCAAGACCGTTTGGGATGTTTGGCATTGATCATTGGTATTTCCCGACTATTCCCGGATCAGTAAAGGCAATGAATCAATTTTGTATGTATCCTGGACGTGGACCTATTGCGAATGCTCCTCAGGCAGGTATGAGTAGTCCTGCTTGTAAGGTTTCATACAATGATGACGGAAGTATAGAAAGCATTTCATCATGTGTGCCATCCAGTTTTCAAGTGACGAGTAGTACGGACACCGGGTGTGTGAGTATTGGTACCGGTATAAACAAAGCACAGCCAGATACTGCAACGTGTCTAGAATTGTTGCAAACGGATACGGTAAGTCCAACACAGTTTGGTACACAACAACAATAATATATGCGTCATACCATGTTTCAACATCACAATATTTACAAAAAAATAGTTATAGGGACCATCTTGGTATCGCTCCTTATTTTTCTTGCCCCACATGTAGCCTTTGCACAAGCTGCTGATTTTGGGGTTCAAAATGTACAAGATCAAGGCCTCGGACTGAGTAGTCAGCCCTTGCAAGTCACGGTCGTGAAGGTCATCCGTGCAATTCTTGGTTTTCTCGGCCTCATTGCTGTCATTATTGTTTTGTACGGTGGCTATGTATATATGACTGCAGGTGGCAACGAAGACAAAGTCTCCCAAGCAAAAATGATTTTGCGAAATGGCGTGATCGGGCTTACTATTATTTTGTTCTCGTTTGCGATTGTCCAATTTATCATTACACGACTCAATCAGGCTGCGGGTATTGGGACCGTCACTGACCCGAACCCGTTAGGTGGTTGTACAGACGTAGTATCCTGCAATTTGCCTGGTGCTTGTG